>CALMQD010000001.1 GCA_937871415.1 uncultured Phycisphaerales bacterium
ACCATCACGCGCGGCGGAGATTCGGCCTCCCGGTCCAGCCGGACGATCATTGCCGAGTGTGCGCCCCCGTCGATCACCTGGTCGACGTGCCCATCCTCCAGCCACGCAACGTATTCCGCGGCGGTCGCGGCGTCTGGCAGTGTGGCAATGACCATGTAACAAATGGCGCTCATGCTCAAGGGTATGGGCGGAGGGCGAACACCACGGGTCGATTCGGCGTACGATCGGATTCTGTTCAGATTCCCTGCCCCGCGTGCCACGATGGCGCGCTCAACCCGTGCCGGACCGGCTTTCTGCGTGAAACCGCCCATCGGTAACCGATGGAACACGACCTTTGAGCGCACCCTCCTCTCCAAACCAGCGGACCGACGAAGAACTGGTGAGCGCCTACCGGGGAGGCGACAACGCGGCGTTCGAGACCCTCGTCCGGCGGTATTCCGATGAACTGACGAGGTTTTTGATCCGCCTGGTCGGCAATCGCGCCCTGGCCGAGGACGCCTTTCAAGAGGCCTTCCTGCAGGTGCACTTATCGGCCGAGACATTCGACACCAGCCGACGCTTTAAACCGTGGCTTTTTACGATCGCGGCGAACAAGGGGCGGGATGCCCTTCGTAGGAGCCTGCGGCGACGGACCCTGGATCTGTCCGCGCCGATCGGAAACGGGGGCGGGGGGTCGGGCGGCGCCGGCGACAACGGCGCCAAGACGTACGTCGACCTGATGGAGATCGACGTCGACCCGCCCGACAAGGCCCTCGGAGACGATGAACGCGATCGGTTGGTGCAGCAGGCGATGGAGGGGCTCAGCCCCGCTTTGCGAGAAATTCTTCTCCTGGCGTACTTCCAGCGCATGCCGTACAACCAGATCGCCGAGTCGCTCCGGATTCCTCTCGGGACCGTGAAGTCCCGCCTGCACGCCGCCGTCGCGGCGTTCGCGAAGCGCTGGCAGGAGCTCAATCGCAGCACGGTCAATGACTGAGTCGCCCGACGAGCCCCGAAGCTCGGGGCGACAATCAGAGGGTCAAGATCACATGACGTGGCGTGACGGCTGGATCTTCAAGGGTGCCCACCGCGGATTGGACTCGGGCGCTGCGCGCCCCGGCATCGAATCGTCCGATCACGAACCCACGGAGTCGGACCACACGCTGCACGAGGACGACCGGCATGCGCTCGATGCGCTGATCGAGAACGGCCTGGAAGTCGAGAAAGTCGCCGAACCGCTGCGGGCCCGGGCCAGGGGCGTCGCCGCGGTTCTCGGCCTTTTGGACCCGGGTTCGGTCCGCGGCCTCGACGGCGAGCGCCGCGAGTTGCTCGTGGACATGACGCTCGCGCGGGTCGGGCGTCAGCGGCGCCTGGAACAGAACGAAACCGGCCCCGTGCTTTCGCTTTCTCCCAACGACGAGGACGCCGTCGAGCAGCTCATCGCGTCGGCCTTTGATCCGCACGCCGTGGCCTCGTCGCTGCGTCCGCGGGCGCAGCGGGCCGCGGCCCTCCTGTCGATGCTCGACGGGCGACCGGCTCCGGCGAAGACTCAGGAAGACCTCGTGGCCAGGACGCTCACGCGCGTTCAGAGCGCCGCGGAACAGGAGCGCTCCCGACGCCGCATCGGCGCCGGCGCAGCGAGCGGAGATTCCGAACTCGGCCCGCGCTCGCGCTTTGGCATGCGCGATCTGGCGTCGGTCGCGGCCCTGCTGCTGATCGCCGGCGCGGTCATCGCGCCGATGGTCTCCGGTGTTCGCTCACTGGGTCAGCGGTTCGCCTGCCAGAGCAACCTCGGCTCACTGGCGCAGGCCTTCGGGCTCTACGCCGGGGACAGCCGCGATTCGCTCCCCATGGCCTCCGCCAGCACGGCGGGCATGCCGTGGTGGAACGTGGGCAAAGTGCAGGAGTCGAACTCGGCGAACCTCTTCACGCTGGCGCGGACGGGCTACACGCGCGTGCCGCAGCTGGCCTGCCCGACCAACGCCCGCGCAACGCAGTGCCGCTTCTCGCCGGGCACGATGGACTGGCAATGCCTCGACGAGGTTTCCTTCAGTTTCCAGAATCTCTTCGCCAGCGATCGACCCAGGTGGAGCGAGAACGGCACGGGCCCGGTGGTCGTGCTGGTGGACCGCTCGCCGGTGGTGCCGCTCGCCGTCCGGGGTTTCCGCATCAATCCGCTCTCGAACTCTCCCAACCACGACCATCGGGGCCAGAACGCGCTCTTCAGCGATGGCTCCGCCCGGTGGCTGCGTTCCCCCGTGCTGGAGTCGGGGGACAACATCTGGCTCCCGCGCCTCATCGAAGATGCGCTCTCGCGGCGCCAGATGCCGGCCGAGGCTGATCCCCTGAAGGGGACCGAGAGCCCGGCAGGGCGGGATGATTCCTTCGTCGGGCCGTGATCGGGCCCCCCCCGCGGCGCACGCTCGGATCCGATCGAACTTTGTCAGGGTGGTGATGGGTTGAGCCCCGGCGGCTTGAGGCCCCGGGCGCTGTCGCCTATCGTTCGGGCCCTGCCGAGCAAGGCCAGGGAAGGGGTCAAGCGGGGATTGGAGTGTGGGTTCATGCCCAAGAACAAGAGCCACAAGTCGAGTCTCAAGCGCATCCGCCTGACGAAGACCGGCTTGGTCCGTCACAACCGCGCGGGTGGCAAGCACTTGCGCTCGCACAAGAGTTCGACCCGACTGCGCCGCCTGCGTCAGGACAAGACGATGGTCAGCGCCGAGGCCAAGCGCCTCGAGAAACTCTTGTTCCGTCGCCTGCGCGGTCGCGATCAGGCCCGCGCCACACTCAAGCGGAGCCCGTCGCCCGAGGCCCGCAAGGCCGCGAAGGCCGGGGCCAAGGCGACCCCTACCAAAGCCGCCAAGCCGAAGACGAAGGCCTGAACCCCGTCAGCATGGCGCGACCCGATCGGTGCGATTTGCCGGTACCCAGCCGCGCTTCACAATCATCCGTCCGCACACTGTCCGTCGGGATTCAAGAGAGCCACCCGCTCCCCCGCCGGGCGCCAGTTGGAGTTGACCCATGCCCCGCGTTCGCAAAGGCGCCGCCCGCAACCAGGCCCGCAAGCGTCTGCTCCGTGCAGCCCGCGGCCACTTCGGCTCGAACCACAAGTCCAAGTACCGCGCCGACTACGCGCTGATCCGCGCCGGCGTGTACCAGTTCCGCGACCGTCGCCGCCTCAAGCGCGACATGCGCCGCCTGTGGATCGCGCGTCTCACCGCCGCGTGCCGCATGCGCAACGCCCGGTACTCGCAGTTCATCAACGGCCTGAAACTCGCCGGCATCACGCTCAACCGCAAGATGCTCTCCGAGATCGCGATGCACGATCCCAAGGCCTTCGACCAGATCTGCGCGACGGCCGTGAAGGCCTCCCGGGCGACGCCGGCGAAGGCCGCGGCCTGACCAGGCCCGCGCTGCGGACTTTCATCGTCATGCACACCAGCCCGGGCTTCAGGCCCGGGTTTTTGTTTGCCCGTAATCTGCGGGAACACGGAGACCGGCATGAACTGGTGGGTCAGCAACTATCTGGAGCGCCCCGACGGCCTGATCTGGCTGACAGCAATTGTCTTCTGGGTCATCGGCTCGATCGTGCTGCACGAACTCGCCCACGGCTGGGCCGCGACGGCGTTCGGCGACCCGACGCCGCGACTCAGCGGGCATCTTACTTGGAACCCGCTCGTGCACATGGGCGTGCCGAGCCTGGTCATGTTCGCGCTGGTGGGGATCGCTTGGGGCGCGATGCCGGTCGACCCGACGCGCATGCGCGGGCGCTACGCCGCGGCCCTGGTCTCCGCCGCGGGACCGGCGATGAACTTCGTGCTCGCGGCGCTCAGCACGCTGTGCCTCGGGGTCTGGACGGGCATCACCGGTCACGGGCTGCTCGGCACGGCGGGGCTGGCGCCCCACATCGTCGAGAACTTCACCACGTTCTTCTTCGTCGGAGCGTCGTACAACGTCGTGCTCATGCTGTTCAACCTGCTCCCGATCCCGCCGCTCGACGGGTCGAAGATCCTGGTCGAGGTCTTCCGAAGCCTGCGCGAGCCGATGGAGTCCCAGGCCTGGCAGGGGATCTCGACCATCGTGTTTGTGCTCATCTTCTTCTTCGGCGGGTCGGCGTTCTTCGGCCTGGCGGGAACGGTCGTGACCCACAGCGCCTTCGCGATCACCCGGCTGTTTTGACCAGCGCACCCGTCCGGGGAACGATCACGCCGGGTTC
>CALMQD010000002.1 GCA_937871415.1 uncultured Phycisphaerales bacterium
GGGTGTCGGAAGGGGCGCGCAAGGCGGCGGGGGGGGAGGGGGGGGGAAGGGGGGGGGGGGCCCGTTTCGGGCGCGCCCGTTTGGGGGGGGGGTTTGGGGGGGGGGGGGGGGGGGGGGGGGGAACGAACTACGAGCGGAAGAAGACCGGTGAGGCGGCAGGGGGCAAGCAGCCGCACGCGTGCGTTTTGCGCAAGCGGCCGAACTGAGCGGGTTCGGTCTGCGACGTCTGGGGGGGCTGTGCGGCCGGCGCGGCGGGCGGGTGGTGGTCGTGAGGGAGAGCCCGGCGGGGTTTCGCCGCGCTCTATTCCGGGGGCCAAGTCCACCTTCCCGGGCGGTCGATAGGTGCGATCTGCGTGCAGTGCGCGGTGCTCTGGGTGGAGTCCCGGGAGTAGGGGCGGCGGCGGAGCGTGCGCGGGGGGGTGAGGGGGACGCGCTCGCGGCGGCGCGGCGCGCGGTGTGAGGGCGGCCCTGTCTATGACGCTCCGTCGACGCATGTTCCTGGCGGTGGGCTCGACCCTGGCGGTCGTCATGGGCGCGCTGTTCATCCTCGGCGCGCAGATCTCCGGCGAGGGCTTCACGCGGGCGGAGCACGAGTTGGCGGTGCAGCGGATCGATCGCGTGTTCAGCGCGGTCGACCACATGAACGCGGCGCTGGGCGCGAAACTCTCGGACTGGGCGAACTGGGACGACGCGTACGAGTTCGTCACCGATCACAACCCGGGGTTCGTCGAGCACGACCTGTCGCGGCAGACGGTGCGGGCGCTGCGGGTCTCGCTCGTCGTGGTCGCCGATGCGCAGGGGGAGGTCGTGGCGGTGGGCCGGCCGGACGCCGATCCGGCGCTCGCGCCCGACATCCCGCCGTCGGTCCGGTCGCTCCGGGAAGGGAACCCGGGGCTGTTCCGGTTTGCGCGTGCCGGGGAGGCGGTCGAGGGTCTGGTGGTGGCGGGGAGCGACCTGTACTTGGTCGCGTCGCAGCCGATCGTGGCGACGACGGGTGAGCGCACGCCGCACGGGGCGATCGTGTTTGCGCGGAGGTTCGACGCGGGAGCGGTGGGCGAGTTGACGCGGTTGATGCGGTTGCCGATGTCGATCGAGCCGCTGGGCGAGGGTGCGCCGGCGAGCCTGCACGAGGAGGCGGAGCGCCTCCAGGCGGGGTCGAACCCGGTGACGCTGATCTCCGACGACCTGCTGCGTGCGCGGTGCGTGCTGCGGGGGCTTGACCACGGGCCGGTCGCGGTCGCGCAGTTCTCGTCGGACCGTCCGATCCACCACCACGCGGAGCGTTCGCTGGTGATGCAGGGCCTGGTGCTGGCGGCGGGGCTGTTGGCGGCGCTGGTGACGCTGCTGTACGCGCTGCGGCGCGGGGTGCTGGAGCGTCTGTCGGGGCTCCACCGGCAGATCGAGCGCGTGGAGCAGGACGCGGACCTGTCGCGGCGGGTGACGTGCGCGGGCTCGGACGAACTGTCGTCGCTGGCGCAGGCGATCAACCGGCTGCTGGGCGCGACCGAGCACGCCCAGGGTGAGTTGTCGCGCTCGGAGGAGCGGTTCCGCACGATGGCGGACGATGCGCCGATCGCGATCTGGACCGCCGACGCGCAGGGGCGCTGCACGTTCTTCAGCCGCGCGTGGCTGGAACTTGCGGGGCGGGATGCGTCGGCGCTCTTCGGGGAGGGGTGGCTGGAATCGATCGACGCGGCGGACCGCGAGCGTGTGAGCGAGCTGTACCGCAACCACCTGCTGGCGCAAGAGCCGTTCGAGGTGGAGACGTGCATCGTGCGTCCGGGCGGGGCGCGCCGGTGGATCCTGGCGCGCGGCGTGCCGCAGTTCGACCACGAGGCGCGGTTCACGGGGTTCCTGGGCTCGTGCCTGGACATCACGGACCGGCGGGAGCTGGAGGAGAGCCTGCGGAGGGCGATCCTGGAGGCGGAGAACGCCAGCCGGGTCAAGAGCGATTTCCTGGCGAACATGAGCCACGAGATCCGCACGCCGATGAACGCGATCCTGGGGTACGCGGACCTGCTGCTGGACCCTGCGCAGGCGGGGGCCGACCGGACGGAGTACTCGCGGACGATCCGGCGCAACGCCGAGCACCTGCTGACGATCATCAACGACGTGCTGGACGTCTCGAAGATCGAGGCGGGGCGGATGATGCTCGAGAGCGTGCCGACGTCGCTGGTGGAGACGGTGGAGGACGTGCTGTCGCTCATGCGTGTGCGCGCGAACGAGAAGGGGATCGACCTGGTGGCCGAGTACCACTGGCCGCTGCCGGCGCAGATCGAGAGCGACCCGACGCGGCTGCGGCAGGTGGTGCTGAATCTGGTCTCGAACGCGGTGAAGTTCACGGACTGGGGCTCGGTGCGGGTGCGGGTGGGTCACTCGCCGGTGGAGCCCGCGCGGGTGACGATCGACGTGGTCGACACGGGCATCGGGATCGAGCGCGAGCAGATCAGGAACCTGTTCCAACCGTTCACGCAGGCGGACACGTCGGTGACGCGCCGGTTCGGCGGGACGGGGCTGGGTCTGACGATCTCGCGGAGCCTGGCGCAGATGCTCGGTGGTGACCTGGTGGTCGAGTCCGAGCCGCGCCGGGGCTCGACGTTCACGCTGGTCCTGTTCAGCCCGAGGCTGTGCACGGGGCGGATGCTCACGTCGCTGGAGCAGTCGGCGCGTCCGGAGCGGATGCTCCGGTCGGGCGCGCCGCCGGAGAACCTGCTGGCGGGAGTGCGGATTCTGCTCGCGGAGGACGGCGTGGACAACCAGCGGCTGATCTCGCTGTTCCTGCGCGGGGCGGGTGCGGAGGTTCGGATCGTCGACAACGGGCGCGACGCGGTGGAGGCGGCGCTGGCGGGTGCGGCGGGGGCCGGCGAGGGCTCGGTGCGGCCCTTCGACCTGGTGCTGATGGACATGCAGATGCCGGTGATGGACGGGTACACGGCGACGCGGACGCTGCGCCAGCGCGGGTACGCGCGCCCGATCGTGGCGCTGACGGCGCACGCGATGGCGGACGATCGCGGCAAGTGCCTGCGCGCGGGGTGCGACGAGTACATGACCAAGCCTGTGGACCGCGCGACGCTGGTGGGGATGTGCGCGGAGATGAGCCGCGCGAAGCGTGCGGCGAGCGCGTGAGGCTCAGGCCTCGGGGGCGGCGAGGGCCCTGACGCCGCCGGTGGGGCCCTTGTGGGCCAGGAGCAGGAGCGAGTTCACGACGACGACGAGGGTGCCGCCCTCGTGCCCGAGGACGCCGACCCAGAGGGGGACGGGGCTGCCGATACGCGAGCCCACGAGCGTCCAGACGGCCATAACGACCAGCGCCGAGAGCGCGAGGATGAAGTTGATCGCGATGGTGCGACGGACGCGGCGCGCGAGGCGCACGGCCCAGGGCACCTCGCCCAGGTCGTCGGAGAGCAGGACGATGTCGGCGTTCTCGAGCGCGGCGTCGGAGCCGATGGAGCCGATGCCGATGGCGACGTCGGCCGCGGCGAGCGCGGGGGCGTCGTTCACGCCGTCGCCGATGACGCCGGTGAAAACGTGCTTGGGGCGCTGGTCGGTGCCCGCGGCCGGGCCGGAGGCGGTCGCGGCGTCCGAGACGCCGCTCTTGATGCGTTCGACCCAGGCGACCTTGTCGCCCGGCAGGAGCTGGGCGTGGAACTGGTCGAGTCGGAGTTGCTGGGCGACGGCGCGGGCGGTGAGTTCGTTGTCGCCGGTGAGCATGACGACGGGGCGGACGCCCAGGTCGTGGAGTTCGCGGACGAGGGTCTCGGCGCCGGGTCGGACGCTGTCGGCCAGGACAATGACGGCGGCCTGCTCGTCGTGAGCGATGACGACGCCGATCTGGCCGCGTTCCTGGACGCTCTCGAGCACGTCCTGCACGCGTTGGCGGAGGCAGGCGGGGATGAGTTCGTTGGTGAAGACGAGGGTGCCCAGGCGTGCGGGGGCCATCTGCCCGGCGTTGGGGGAGGCGCTGTCGGGGCTGACGCGCAGGCGAGCGGAGACGCCGCGGCCGGCGGTGAAGGCGTGGTGCTCGCCGGGGAGGGGCGCGATGTTGCGGGCCTTGGCGGCGTCGAGGACGGCGCGGGCGATGGGGTGCGTGGATTCGCTTTCGAGTGCCGCGGCGGCGGCGAGGAGGGAGTCCTCGTCGGACCAGCCGACGGCGTGGATCTGCTTGACGCGGGGCTTGCCGACGGTGAGGGTGCCGGTCTTGTCGAAGCAGACGGCGCCGAGGCGGGAGAGGCGCTCGATGGACTGGCCGCCCTTGAAGAGGACGCCGGCGCGGGCGGCGCGGGCGATGCCGGCGAGCGTGGCGGTGGGCGTGGCGATGATGATGGCGCAGGGGGAGGCGACGATGAGCAGGGTGATGGCGACGTAGAGAGCACCCACCTCGTCGGCGTGCGGACCGGCGGCGCCTTCGAGGCTCTGGCCGGGCCGGTTCCAGAGGGGCGCATCGAAGAACCGCCACCAGACGAAGAAGACCAGGATCGAGACGACCATGACGCCGATGGCGTAGGGCTCGCTGAAGCGGTCGATGAAGCGCTGCACGGGCTCGCGCTGCTGCTGGGCCTGGATGACCAGGTCGAGGATGCGCTGCAGGCTCGACTCTTTCGCCGGGCGCGTGACACGCACGCGCAGAGGGTTGCCGACGTTGACGGTGCCGGCGAAGACGTCGTCGCCGATCTGGACGGTGCGCGGGATGGACTCGCCGGTGAGGGAAGCCTGGTTGACGCTGCCGCCCTCGCCCTGGTGGTCGCCGACGGAGAGGACGACGCCGTCGGCGGCGATGGACTCGCCGGGCGGCACCTTGAGCACGTCGCCGGGCACGAGGGCCTCGGGGGCGATCTCCTCCCACGCCTCTTCCGCGGGCGCGGCGCCGGGGCGGAGGCGCGTGGCGCGGGTGGGCATGAGTTTGTGCAGGGCCTCGACGGCGCGGGTGGTGCGCTGCATGGCGAGGGCCTCGAGCGCGCCGGAGAGGACAAAGAGGAACAGCAGGAGCGCCCCCTCGCCCGGGGCGCCCATGGCCGCGGCGAGCAGCGCGCCGACGACCATCAGCACGTCGATGTCGAACTTGCGGTGTCGGAGTGCGTCCCAGGCGGCGCGTCCGCCGTGGAAGAGGCCCAGCGCCAGCGAGGTCCAGGCGCAGGCGCGCGAGACGGGGAGGAGGTCCTCGGACCCGGCGTGCCGGAGGATAAAGCTCAGCAGGAGCAGCGCGCCGGCGGTGATCGCGGACCAGAGTTCGCCCTTGGCGCTCAAGAACCACGCCCAAGCGCCGACGGGCCCG
>CALMQD010000003.1 GCA_937871415.1 uncultured Phycisphaerales bacterium
CTTCTTCGCTCCCTCCCTCCCGCCTTCCCCTTCGCGCCCCCGCGCCTCCGCGTTTCAGCCCAAGCCACACCCCACACTCGATTTCACGAGTGCCGGCCGCGCGCTGCTCATTGTCTTTTCCGCACTGGTGCCCGGTGCCTGATGCCCGGTGCCTCTCGCCTCACGGCTTCTTCTCTTCCGTCCACACCGCCTTGAGCAGTTCCCCCAGCGCCGCATCCGCCGTGTCCCCCTCCGGCACGCGACGCACAAACTCCGCCAGCCCCTGCCGCACCGCGTCCGTGTCACTCTCCAGGTGACCCAGGTACGCCAGCAGCAGCCCCGCGTCGCGCCCCAGCGCGCTCTTCTCCGTCGCTTTCCCCAGTTCATCCCGCAGTCGCGACTTGATCTCCTCCGCGCGCTGCCCCTGCGGCGCAATCTCCGGCGCAAACCGCGACGCCACCAGTTCCGGATGGTCCGTGAACAACCGCCTCAGGTTCTGCGCCGCCGACAGATACAGCCCCGCGCCGATCTGCGCGTGCACCCGGCCCACCACCGCCATCGGCTCCCCCGGCGCCGCGGCCATCGCGCGCGTGAACCGCTCCTCCGCGTCGAACCACTTCCCGTTCCCCAGCGCCTTCTGCCCCGCCTCCATGTGCCCCTGGTAGATCATGTCGGGCTCGCCCGTCTTGTTGCTCGGCGTCATGCCCGCGTCCAGCCGCTCGAAGTTCACCCCCGCGCTCTTGAGCGCCTTGATCGTCGATGCGCTCAGCCCCAGCTTCTTCCCCGCGCTCTGCATCGCCGCCAGTTCCTTCTCCACACGCTCCGCTTCGGCTTTCACCGCCGCGTCGTCCAATGTCCCCGGCAGCCGCGCCGCGCCCGGCGCCATGGAATCCGGCGTGTTGGAGCCGGGCGCGCCCGAACCGGGCGAACTCGAATCCGGCGTCGTCGATCCCGGCGCGCCCGCCGGGTTGCGCTTCCGTTCCTCCCGCTCCTTCTCGTACGCCTGCAGCGCCCCCGCCGGGTTCTCGCCGCGCAGCACCGCGCGCATCCGCACCAACTGCTCTTCCCACGTGAGTTGATCCCCCGGCTGCGCGCCCGCACCGCCGGCCGCGCCCTCACCCTTGCCCGCCTCGTACCCCGACTTGAACTTGTCGATCACCTGCTGGTGCGCCGGCGTGATCGCCTCCACCAGCGTCGTCGGGATCGCCGTGTCGATCCGCGCCGTCACGTCCGTCCCCAGCCGGTCGATCGCGCTCGGAAGCCCCGCCGCGCTCGGCTCGAGCCCGGTGAACGGGTTGTACACCCGCACCTCGCGCATCCGCTTGCGCTGCTCCTCGCGCGCCTTCTGCTCCGGCGTCAGTTCCTTCTTCTCTTCCTCCGCCCCGGGGATCGTCGGCAGCGCGTTGGGCCTGCTCCCCTTCAGTTCCTCCTGCTCCGTCTTGTACAGGCTCACGCCCATCAAGGGCGACGCCGCCAACGCATACCGCCCGCCCTGCCCGTCCTCGTCATACCCGACCACCGTCGGCCGCAGCGACCGCTGCGCCAGGAACTGCGATGTGCTCCGCAGCACGCTCGTCGCGTCCCCCGGCGCCACGCGCGACACCGCCGCCGTCCCCGTCGCCGTCGGCGCACGCCCCACCGCGCCGTACGTCCCCGCGAACTGCCCCGGCACCACCGCCCCCGTCGACAGCGCGAACTGGTACCGCAGCGCATCGGTCCCGCGGATCCCCGTCCCCACCAGCCCCGAGTACGCCGAGTCGCGCTGGAACGTGTACAGCACATCCGACGCCGTCTGCCCCCGGAACTCGTTCGCCGCGCCATACCCCGCATTGCCGCGGAACGATTTGCCGCCCGCGGCCTGCCCCGTGATCACCGCGTTGTTGAACCGGATCTGCGCCGCCAGGTCCCTTACCGGCGTGTTCCGTCCACCCGACCCCACCCGGTTGTTCGCGTCCAGCGCGTGCCCATCTCCCAGCGCCGTCTGACCCATCACACTCCCCGCGCACAGCAGGAGCCCCAGCACCGCGCCGCCGATCGCCGCGCGTGCACGCCCAACCCCACGCCCAACCCCACGCCCACCCCCGCGGCCAACCCCACGCCCCGCCGCGCCCGCAACCGCCATTTCGCTGTTCGTCGTGCTCATGCCAACCACTCCTCATCCGCTTTCATGGCTTGGGCTGGGGTCTTCGGTGGCACCGGTCTCCAGACCGGTGCGCCGCTGCCTTGGCCTCTGGTGGCACCGGTCTCCAGACCGGTGGGCCGCCGCCTTGGCCTTTGGTGGCACCGGTCTCCAGACCGGTGGGCCGCCGCCTTGGCCTTTGGTGGCACCG
>CALMQD010000004.1 GCA_937871415.1 uncultured Phycisphaerales bacterium
CTCAAGCGAGACGCTCCTTCGTGCGTGCCGGGCGGCGTTGGCCCTTGAGGCACCGATTTCGCATGTTGTGGCCGCGGACGGCGCGAACCCGGGGTTGGGTGGGGATCATCTGAACCTGGAAGCAATGGGGGGCCTGCTCGACCGCGCGTTGCTTGTGTCGCAGTTGGCGGCGGTCGATGCGGAACTGGGGGCGGTTTCGGGGGTGAGCGACCGCTCGTCCGGCACTCGTGGCGGTCGACCCGTCTCGCCGACAGCGCTGGCGGCCTGGCGGGGAATCGATCTGCCGCTGGTAGACGCGGGGGATGCCGAACTGATCGTGCAGGCCCTGGAACTCGGCGTGCCCGAGGCGGTGATCGCCGCCGCGACGGGGAATCGCCGGGCGGAGGCCGTAGCAGGGCCCCTTGCCGGGCTCGCTCGGCTCTGCCAGACCGAGGGATCGGAGCGGTCGTGCGGCGTCTGCGCCGGGTGTCGCCGATGGAGCGAGGCACTTCGCAAAGTGCAGGCCAAACGGTCGGGGTCGGAAGCGGTTTCCTCTGCCCCCGCCGCCGCTTCGGCCCCGTAACTCGCCGACCTTCACCCTTCCCGGATCCGTTCGCCGCCGCCTCCGAGGGTTTCGCGGCGACGGAAACGCCGAACGCACCGAGCGATTTCTCTCGGTGTGCGGACCGGGGGCGATCCCAACCGATAAACCACTGGCAATGATCCCGCCGGGCGCGGGAAGAAAGCGCGTTCATGGACCGTACAGGCAAGACGATCGTGGCGAAGTTCGGGGGCTCGAGCGTGGGGGATGCGGCGAAGATCCGCGCGTGCGCGGCGCGGGTCGCGGCGATGGTGCGCGCGGGCCACCGCGTCGCCGTCGTCGTGTCGGCGATGGGCGACACGACGGACGAACTGCTCGAACTCGCGGCCGAGGTGGCAACCGAGCCTTCGCGACGAGAACTGGATCAACTGCTCTCGACCGGCGAGATCGTCAGCGTCTCGCTCGTCGCGATGGCGCTGCAGGGCATGGGCATCGACGGAGTCAGCCTGTCCGGGCAGCAGTGCGGCATCCAGACCGACGCCCAGCACACGCGAGCCCGCATTTCCGGCATCGACGGGACCCGGCTCGAGCGGGAGTGGATCGCCGGACGCGTTCCCGTCATCGCCGGATTCCAGGGCGTGCACACCCACGACGACGGGCGTGTCGACGTGACGACGCTGGGGCGCGGCGGCAGCGACACCACGGCCGTCGCGATCGCCGCGGCCGTGAAGGCCGACGAGTGCCTGATCTTCACCGACGTGGCCGGCGTGTACACCGCCGACCCGCGCCTTGTGCCCGACGCGCGGCTCATCGAAGAGATCAGTTACGACGAGATGATGGAGGCCGCCAGCCAGGGCGCGAAGGTCATGCACCTGCGCGCCGTGGAACTGGCCAGGAAGCACGGCGTGCCGATCCGCGTGCTGCACTCGCATCAGGATTCGCCCGGCACGCTCATCGGCACGCGCAGCGCTCGGGCCGAAGACGGTGCGGGCCCGCCGGTGAGCACCGTCGCGATCAAGACCGACATCGGGCGCGTGACGTTGAGCAACCTGCCCAACAGGGCCGGGCTCCAGAAGCAGGTGTTCGAAGCCATGGGCGCCATCGGCCTCATGGTCGATGACATCATCCAGACCGAGAACGGGCGCGCCGGGCTGGTGGAAAACCTCGATCCCCCCGCGCCCGCCGAGGGCGGGAACGCCCCAGGCCCGTCAATCTCCGACCTCGCGACGATCGTGTTCACGGTCGACCGATCCGACCTCCACGAGGTCAGGCCCGCGATCGAGCGGGCGCTCGCGGAGATCGGTCAAGGCGAACTGAGGATCGATCTGGGGCTCGCGAAGGTCTCGGCTGTCGGGGCCGGTATGCAATCCCAGTCGGGGGTTGCCGCGACGCTGTTCGCCGCGATGGGCGAGGCGGGCATCCGGATCGCGAACATCACCACGAGCGAGATCAAGATCTCGTGCATCGTCGATGAACGGGACGCCAAGCCGGCCTTGCGGGCGGTTCATCACGCCTTCGGGCTTCACTTGGAGCCGGTCGTGGTTCAAAAGTTCTCGGACCGTCCGATTCGGCCAATGGCGTCGTAATGCCGAGCAGGAAAGGTCGTTAACCGGTCAAGTGCATCATCTTTGTAATGCTTTTTCAGTGAAGTACTTGCAGCTCACAGCAAGTGCCTCTTTGTGGTTGTTTCGAAAGTTTGAACCGATCAAAACAACCGGCCGTAGTTCCCCCGAATCACCTGCGAAATAGCTCTCAAATTTGATCTGAGGATGTCCTCCGATAGCCTCAGGCGTATCGGCCGCTGCGGTGTCGCTTCGGTCGGTGCGTCGGGCTCCCAACGTGCTCGGAGGAGATCAGAGATGAAGTCCCAGTGGATCGTTCGTTCTGCGCGCCTGTGCTTCGTGGCCGCCGCTGTCGGCGCCGTTGCCTCACCCGCCCTTGGCGCGGTGCACGGCTGGAACTGGAACCGCCCGTCGAACTGGGGCTACAACGCCGGGGTGTCGCAGGGCATCATGGATGCCGGCGGTGTGTTCGAGCAACTGTCATCCACCTTCGACAGCTCGTCGAACCGCTTCACGTTCTCGATGAAGCTCTCGGCGACGACTTCCAACTACACGAGCGTGCGCCCGGCGGCTCCGAAGATGACCGAGGGCTTCACGCTCATGATGAACAACGGCCCGGCGTTCGGGAACCCGATCTCGCCGGGCGACCCGCAGAAGCGCGGCATCCTCGCGCAGCTGTTCGTCGAGGGGTACAACCCCGCGGTCGACAGCCCCGGCAGTTCACCCAGCGCGTGGAACGGCGTGCCGTACTCGGGCCGTCTCTCCGCGTACGCATGGAACGGCAAGCGCATCTTCGCCAACCCCTGGCGCAACGAGGACAGTTTCGCCGACGGGTATGCCGATCCCACCGAGAACTTCGACACTCCCGGGCCGATCTTCTACGACGCACCCTACCGCCTGATGACGAGCGTGAACGGCGGCGTCGGTTCCTCGCAGATCTTCGGCGTCACGGTGGTGAGCAGCGTCACGACGCAGACCCTCGCGCCCGGGCTGTTCCGCGACCGCTACGAGCGGACGTTCAGCTTCGACATGGATGCGGACCTTGTGAAGGCCTTTAACCCGGTCGGCACGACCCTCGAGCAGCCGGGGATGGCTTGGTACGGGATCGGCTTCGGCGACGGCAACGGCGTCATGGCCGCCCCCGACCAGCTCGGCATCTGGATGCTCACGTACAAATACGTCCGCGACACGGTGCCCAGCCCGGACAGCAACACCCCGCTGGCCCCGGATTTCACGGGCGCGACCGCGGCGGGCGTGGACTACTGGGACGTGGGCGAGATGACGCAGTTCGGCCCTCTGGCGCCGGGCGACGCGCGCATCGGTTTCATCCGTGATTACCAGCCGGGGTCGCCGGTGGATCGGCTCGGGTGGGAGACCGCGGGGCCCGTCGGCACCGACACGCAGTTCTACTCCGATGCGCTCAACGTCGGGTTCTTCGACATGTTCAACCAGTCGACGACGATCGTGCCGGCCCCCGGCGCCGCGGCGCTGGTGGGCCTCGTCGCTCTCGCCGCCACGCGCCGGCGGCGTTGAGACTCCGCAGCACGCGACGGGCGGGGTGTGAACCCGGGCCGAAACAACGACCGGCCCGCGCTCCGCGAGCACCGGAGTGATCACGCCCCGACGGTTCGGGAATCCACACTTGTTCCGACGGCCGGTGGGAAATCCGCCGGCCGTCGTGCTTTACGCCGTCCTCGCGTACCATCCCGCCCTATGTCGAGTCAGCACAGCCCCGCCAGCCGGTCCGACACGCCCTCCGCGATCGAATCCCTTCGCGCCGAGCGGCCGGGACGCGGCGTCGTCCACTTCTGGAAGGACACGCTCATCCCGACGACGCGCGAGGCCCCCTCGGACGCCGAGAGCCCGTCGCACATCCTCCTCAGCCGCGCCGGTTACATCCGCAAGCTCGGCTCGGGCATCTACGACTACCTGCCCCTGGGGTGGCGCACGCTCCGCAAGATCAGCCAGATCGTGCGCGAGGAAATGGACGCCGCCGGCGCGAGCGAACTCTGCCTGCCCGTGCTGCTCCCCATCGAGCTCTACGCCCAGACGAAGCGCGACGTGGACTACGGCGACCTGCTCTTCAAGGTTACCGACCGCAAACAGGCCGTCGCGGCCCTGGGGCCCACGCACGAGGAGCCGATCACCGAGCTCGTGAAGGGCTCGATCAACTCCTACAAGCAGTTGCCGATCAACCTGTACCAGATCCAGACCAAGTTCCGCGACGAGGCCCGCCCGCGCTCGGGGCTCCTGCGCTGCCGCGAGTTCATCATGAAGGACGCCTACTCGTTCCACACGAGCGTGGACGGAGCGGGAGGGCTCAACGAGACGTACGACAAGATGCACCGGGCGTACGTCAACGTCTTCAAGCGCTGCGGGCTGGATTTCACGGTCGTCGAGGCCGAGGCGGGCCCCATCGGCGGCTCGGCGAGCCACGAGTTCATGGTCAACGCGCCCAGCGGCGAAGACACGATCCTCAAATGCCCGGTCTCGGGCTACGCGGCGAACGTCGAGAAGTGCGAGATCGGCGACCGCGGGGCGTGGACGCTCGACGCCGACCCGACCGGCGAACTCACCGAGGTGCACACGCCGAACCTGCCGGGCATCGACGAGGTCGGCAAGTTCATGAAGGTCAAACCCGACCGGATGCTCAAGAGCATCGTGTTCAGCGTGCAGGCCGCGAGCGGTGGGGGAGTGGCAGGGGGTGGGGGGGCGAAGTGGGTGGTCGCGGTGGTCCGCGGCGATCACGACGTGAATGAGGGCAAGGTCAAGGCCGCGGTGCGAGCGCTCACCGGCGACGCCGGGGCGACCGTGGCGCTGGCCGATGAGAAGGCGGCCCGCGAGGCGGGGTTCGCGATCGGCTACGTCTCGCCGCGGACGGTGAACCTGGTCCCCGGCACGCTCTTGGTCATTGACCATGACGCGGCCCAGGGCGGGTTCTGGGCCAGCGGGGCCGACAAGAAAGACCACCACGTCAAGCACTTCAACTGGAAGCGCGAGGTCGGGGCCAAACTCCACGACAAGAGTTATGTAAAAGTCTGCGACGTCCGCAACGCCCTCGCCGGCGACCCCTCGCCGCGTGCACCCGGGGCGAAACTCGAGACCGGGCGCGGCATCGAGGTCGGTCACATCTTCAAACTCGGCACCAAGTACTCCGACGCGATGGGCCTGGCGGTGCTCGATCAGTCGCAGCAGAAGAAATCCGTGATCATGGGGTGCTACGGGATCGGCGTGAGCCGCACGATGGCATCGAGCGTCGAGCAGAACCACGACGCCGACGGCATCATCTGGCCGGCGCACATCGCCCCGTACCACGTGATCATCACGGTGCTCAAGCCCGAGGCGTCCGAACAGGTCGAGTGTGCCCGGCGTCTAGCCGTGGAACTCAGCGCGGCCGGGCTCGATGTGCTGATCGACGACCGCGAGGAACGGGCGGGCGTGAAGTTCAAGGACGCGGACCTCATCGGCATCCCGGTGCGACTAACGACGGGCGACAAGGCCCTCGCCGAGGGCGCGGTGGAGTTCAAGGCTCGCAAAGCGGCCGCACCGGCCGGGGTGAACGGAGCAGGGGGCGCGGGCGGTGCAGGCGGCGGCGGCAAGGGCGAGAACGTGAAGTTCGCCGAGGTCGTGGCCAAGTGCGTCGCGGCGTGCGGGGTGTGAGCGCGGTCACGGCGCCGGCGCCGCTCGTTTTGCTCTCGGTGCGACAAGCGATCTCATGAGCGCGAA
>CALMQD010000005.1 GCA_937871415.1 uncultured Phycisphaerales bacterium
CCGGCACGCGGGCGACGGCGGGGAGGGGGCGCGGCGGCGCGCGGGGGGGGGGGGGGGGGGGGAATCAGATCGAGGAGAGGTCGTTCTCGAGGCCCACCGGCGAGCCCAGCGCCGTCCAGCCGCCGTTGAGGAAGCGGTCGTAGTGCGTGAAGAAGGCGACGAACGGCGTCGCGCCGCTGACGCTGATCGAGAACGGCTGCGAGTTGGTCAGGCCGAGGATGATCGGCTGCTGATCGACCGAGACGAACGCGAAGTCGCCGGCGCTGACCGAGATCGTGGTGCTCTGGCTCGGGGCGCTGTTGCGGAAGATGAAGGTGACGGTGATGTCGAGCGTCGAGCTGCCGGGGTTGAAGAAGGTGAGGTCTTCGATGTAGGTGATGCCGGCGCGGCGGGGGTTCATGAAGGCGTCGCCGAACTGCCACTTCGTCGCCGCGCGGGTCGCGGTCACGGTGCCGTCGCCGTCGCCGTTCTGGTACTGGATGACGCTCATCGTCACGGGGTTGTTGGAGGTGTAGCGCAGGCCCGCGACCTCGCCGTTGGTCAGGCCGAACTGGGCGAGCGACTGCGAGAAGGTGCGTCCGGGCTGGACGACGATCACGCGGGTGAGGTCGGGGATATCGACGCGCGAGTAACTCGCGGTGACGGTGACCGTCGCCGCCTCGGTGCCGGAGTTGAGGATGGCCAGACGTCCCGAGACGCCGCCGCCGGTGGAGACGCTGGAGGTCACGCCCTCGATGGAGCCGCCGTCGGAATCGCCGAGGGTGCCGTCGCCGCCGCCGTTGAGCAGGTTGTAGCTCGACTGGGCCGCGACGATGGGCTGGTCGCTCTCGACCTTGACGCCGAAGCGCCCGTTCTGCGGGACGCGCCCGTCGTTGTTGATGTTGACGCCCGAGCGGCGGTTGGACTCGATGGACTGGCTGAACGAGGTCGTGAAGCCGTTCTCGTAGTAGAGCGTGATGGTGACGTTCGCCGTCGTCGCCGCGGGGTTGTAGAAGACCAGGAAGTCGCGGAACTCGGCCGGGTCCTTGGTGAAGTTGGCGAACGTCCACGTGGTGCTGGTGTCGCGGGTGAAGCTCTCACCCACCGAGACGTTGAAGTCGTAGTGGCTGAAGGTGGCCGAGAGCGGACCGTCGGCCCGCAGTTCGAGCGAGTACGGCGTGTTCGGACGGACCAGCGCGCCCGCGAAGTTCTTGCGGGTCGTGACGGTGACGCCCGAGCGGCTGTTGGGAGCGACCGAGCCGGTCCAGATCGGCACGTCCGGGTTGGCGCCGGTCTCGTAGCGGGCGTACAGCGAGTACGTCACCGTGAAGCTGTTGGGGTTCACGATCGGGACGAACTCGTCGATGCGCTTCGAGGCGAAGCCCTCGGGGTAGTAGAGGAAGTAGTTCAGCGGCTGCGTGTCGAGGCGCACGTCGTACGAGCCCGTGGACGAGCCGACCGGCTCGACCAGGACGAAGTACATCTGGCCCAGGGTGGCGTTGAAGCTCAGCGCGGCGGTTGAGCCGGGCAGGCCCGCGGCGTTGCTGGCGATGAGCACCTGCGACTGGTTGTAGATCTTCACCTGACCGTCGACCAGGCCGCCCGCGGGGACGGTGATCTGGACCTGCACGGGGCCCGAGTTGAGGGCGGTGAACTTGAAGAGGTCGGTGTCGCCGATGAAGTTGATGATGCCCGTGCCCTGGCCGTAGCCGGTGCGGGAGTTGAGCGTGATGACCGTGGCGGAGTTGAACTCGCCGGCGTTGGCGTGGTCGTCGGGCCCGCCGCCGCCGCCGCCACCGCCGCCGCCCGGGATCTGACCCGACACGGAGAGCTGGTAGTTGCCGACGGCCTGGGCGCCGGTGGCGCCGGGGGCCTTCTCGACCAGGACGTAGTACGTTTCGCCCGCGGCGCCGGCGGTGATGGTCTGCTGCGCCGTGTCGCCGTCGCCGGTGCCGGTCGCGATGACCGAGAACGCGGCGTTGAAGATGCGGATGCGCGGGCTGAGGCTGCTGCCGGTGGTGGTGACGCGGATGAGCGTCGAACCGCCCGCCAGGGTCGTGAAGCGGAACAGGTCCGTGTCGCCGTCCGGCACCAGGATGCCCGTCTTGGTGCCCACGCCGTTGACGCTCGAGAGCGTGATCACGTCACGCGGCGAAACGATCATGGCGAACTCGCCGTCGTCCGGGTGGTCGTCGACCGGCTCGGTGACGACCTTGACGGTGTAGGTGCCGGTGTCGTCGGTCTCGTTGACGCCCGTTGTGCCCGGGAGGACCTGGATGTAGTACTGCTGGTTGAGCGTGATCGACGGGATCGTGACCATCACCGAGCCGTTCGTGCCGTCGGTGAGCGCAACGATCTCGACGCCGGTCTGGTCGAAGATGCGGACCGCCGGTGCGAAGAGGCTGTCGGGAGTCGCGATCGTGACCGTCGCGAGCCCGTTGGCGGGCGCGGTGAAGCGGAACATGTCGTTGTCGATGTTCTTCTCGATGTTCCCGTTGACGGGCGTGTTCATGCCCATCTGGGTCAGCGAGTCGAACGTGAGGGCGAGCGTCGTCCCCAGCGGGAAGTCGGAGAAGTTCGGGTGGTCGTCGGTCGGGGAGACCTTGACCTGCACCTGGTAGCGGCCGCGATCGACGTTCAGGTCGAGGCCGGAGACCACGATGTAGTACGTGCGGCCGGGGGTCGTCGAGAACGTCGCGACCGAATCGACGCCGTCGTTCGGGCCGTCGTTGTTGAACGAAATCTGGAGCAGGACCGGGTTGCCCATCGTCGAGTCGTCGAGGTCGCTGGAGACCTCGTAGACCTGGACGAAGGGGTCGAGCGTGACGTCGAGCGAGTCGACCTTGACCGACGCCGTCTCGTACGTCTCCGCGGTGTACTTGAAGACGTCCTGATCGTCGGGGTTCTCGATGACGCCGTTGGCCGTCGCTGTGCCGAAGAACGGCACGAGCAGAAGGGGGGTTGCGCCCGCCCAGTTGCGCTCGGAAGCGTGGTCGTCGATGATGCCCTGGCCGTCGACAGTGAGGCGATACGCACCCTCGCTGCCGGCGTCGCCGTTGATGACGATGTAGTACTGGTCGCCCTGCTCCGGGAAGGTGACCAGCTGCGCCGTCTGGCCGGGGCCGACCGCCGTCTGGGCCACAATCGCGCCGTTGGCGGCGTCGAAGATCTGGATATTCGTTCGGAGCTGGTTGTTCGCGCCCTGCGGGATGACGCGGAAGATCGTCTGGCCGCGATTGGGCGCGATGTAGCTGAAGACATCGCGATCGTCGGGGTTCTGGAAGACCCCGGTGATCACGTCGTCGATGATGCCGTTGACCTGACCGTCGCCGGTGGCGTCGGTGATGAGAACCGGCGTCGCCGAGGCGCTGCCGTTGGAGTGATCGTCGATGCCGTTGAGGCTCGGCGTCATGCCCAGCACGAGGTCATAGGCCCCGATCGCGTGGCGCCAGTCCACGAGCGTGGAGACCGCGGCGTCGGGGTTCAGGAACGTGAGCAACTGGCCGGACTCAACCTGGATGAAGTACGACTGGCCCGCCGTGACCGGGATGATGATGCGGGCGTCGCGGTGACGGAAGGTGCGGTTGTCGGGGTCGAAGTCGATCTGGTCCGGGCCCATCGGACCGTCGGCCTGGCCGTCAACGAAGTAGGTCGAGAGGAACCCGGCCGAGGCGAGGTTGTCGTTGTTGTAGCCGATCTGCTCGAAGTCGTTGTTGAAGATGCGCAGCGCGCTGTCGAGCGGGCTGTTGATCGTCTTCGCACGCGAGAGGCGATCGCTGGTCTGGTTGACGTTGTCGGTGATGATCTCCTGCCAGCCCATGTTGATGCCGAACGTGGCGATGCGGATCTCGGCATAGCCCGTGGCCGGGGCGCGGAACTTGTACAGGTCCGTGTCGCCCACGCGGTCGATCACCGGCAGGTCGCTGAGTTCGAGGCGGTCGAATCCGCCGGGGGAGAGGTCGAAGGTCTGCGTGGTGTAGGCCGAGGGGTTGTTGGGATCGGTCGGGTTGCGGAAGCTGTGGGCGTGACCGTCCGCGTCGATCGTGATCTCGTTGGCGCGAACCGCCCGGTTCGGATCGAGCAGGATCGGCGTCGAGAGCGCCATCGGGTCGGGCGTCGTGCCGTCGGGCTGCTCGAAGTACGCCCCGATCTCGTTCTGGTACGCGCCGTCACCGTTGTCCATGGCCTCGGGCGGCACGGCGTCGGTGATGACCTCGACCGTGTAGCGTCCGGTTCCGGCGCCGGTGACCTCGATGTAGTACACCTCGCCGCCCCAGACATTGAAGCTGGGGGCCGCGCCGAGTTCCGTCGGGGGCGAGATGTTGATGAAGGCGTCGTCGGGCGCGGTGGGGTCGAAGGCGCCCGCGTTGGGCGTGTCCTGCTGCGTCGAGAGCGTCTGATTCGTGTAGACGACGTTGAGGTTCGAATCGTAAACCGTCACGACCGCCTGGAAGAAGGCGTCGGCGGTGGGGTTGACGCGGATCGAAACGCGCGACGATGCGCGTTCCATGCGGTCCCAAACGCCGGGGATGTTGTCGTTGAAGTCAGCCAGCGCAAACACACCGACCGGCGCAGCCGCGCCGGGGCTGAGGTTCGTCACGCCGCCGCCGAGGGTGTTCCAGTCGCCGCCGCCGATCTGCGGGAAGTCCCCGTCGAAACGGGCGACGCCGTTGGCCTGGAGCATGTCGCCGTTGAAGTTCGTGACGGTCGTGAACGTGCCGCCGATGAAGAGTTGCTGTGTGTCGGAGGCGAAGCCCGGCTCGTCGTCCACACGAACAACGATGTCGCGGATCGCGCCGTCCACCGCGGGCAAGAACGAGTTGGTGGCGCCGCCCAACGAAACTCTGAGGTAGCCCGCCGCATTGGTTCCGCCGCCGATGACCAGGAACTGGTTCATCTGCGGGTTGATGCTCGTGGGCGGGGTCCACACGTCCATGGCAAAGACCGGACCGGTGCCGCCCGAGGCCGAGACAGTCCACGCGTTGCCGGCGGTTGCCGTGGGATCCCAGAAGTTCAGGAATCCGTTGGTGCCGCCCGTGCGCCCACCGACGTAGAGGCGGGGCGCCGGCTGCATGCCGCCGCCCGCGGCCGGCGGTTGATACGCCTGGATCGCGAGCACCTCGTCGATGCCGGCGATACCGAGCGCGCCGCCGCTGTAACCGGTCGTGCCCAGGCCCTCCCACGCGAGCGTGGCGGGCATGACCGACGGATCGATGATGCCGAAGCGAGCGATGTTATTGACGTTGTTGACCGCGCCGCCGCCCGTGCCTGCGGTCGTGAACGAGCCGCCGACGTAGAGCCCCAGCGGTTCGTCGGGGGGCGCCATCTGCATCCCGGCGCCGTCGGGGTCCGGAGCCGCGGGGGGCTCGTAGAACGCCAGAGCCTTGACAACGTTGCCGCCCCCGGAGACACCGCCACCGAGGGCGTTGCCCAGCAGGCCGCCGTTGCCGTCGCCGGAAATCGCGATGAGATTCCCCAGCCCGCCCAGGCCGCCGACATTGCCGAATGAGCCGCCGACGATCAGTTCCTGTCCGGTCACGCCTTGGTCGATCAGTTCGCCCACCGCGAGAGCAAACACCTCGCCGTCAGCGCCGAGAGGCGTCCACTGCCAACGCGGCGAGCGGGTTGAAGGGCACGAACACACGGAGAGCAAGATTCACGGGCACCGAGTTGCCCATGTCGTCGAGCATGTTGAAGAGGCCGCCCGCGACGAGGATCGGGGCTCCCGGGCCCGAATCGTCCGGGTCCCACGAGATCATGGTGTTGATGGTTCCGTCCAGCGCGCCGTCGACCTCGTGCGCGGGTCCGGAGCTGTAGTAGCGCTCGG
>CALMQD010000006.1 GCA_937871415.1 uncultured Phycisphaerales bacterium
GGCGATCCACGTGAGCCGCGCCCCCCGGGTGGAGCGAGGGGCTGGACTGCTCAGAACGCGCTGATCTTGCAAGAAGCTACGAACGCGCTGCGAACAGATGTTCGTGGCGCGGTGGCCATTCGACCCGGAGAATCTGAGAGCGCCCGCGAACACGGTAGAGGAACGCGGCGCTTGTTCTGAAAGGACACCGCTCGGTTGAGCGCAGCACCAGTCGAGGGCATACTGGAGTAGTGGGATGAACCGGGGGCGGGCGACGGTGGGGCGTGCGGCGGCGATCGGGGCGGGGTGATGCTAGAACCAGCGCGCACCGTGACCTTGTGCGCGAGTCGGTGTCCGGGTTTGCAGTGCAAGCACGCGTGAAGGAATGCTCGGGGAGCGCAGCGGCGCGCCGCGGTGCAGCCTGATGCGTCGCGCCGGTTCGTCGTTCGCGCGGGCGCGGCAGGGAGCATCGGCTACGGAGGGCCGAGCACCACGCCATCGCGAATGGGCCTGTGCCCGGGTATGGAACGGGTGGAACCGCCGGGCACGGGGGATCACGGCGCGGCACGGTTCAAGGAGCGAGGTATGTCGTGCGTTTCAGACATCTTGAGACAGAAAGACGCGACGGTTCGGACCATTTCTCCGGAAGCGAGCGTTCTCGAAGCGGCGCGTGAGATGAATCTCCGCAAGATCGGGTCGCTCGTTGTTTGCGAGAAGGGCGGGGGTGTCGTGGGCATTCTGACGGAGCGCGACATCCTCACGCGCATCGTGGCGGAAGAACGCAGCCCGAGCGCCACGCGCGTGAGCGAAGTCATGACGCCCCGCGTGATCACCTGCACCCCCAAGACCCCGGTCGAGGACCTTCGGGCGCTTATGCGCAAGGAACGGATCCGGCACGTGCCGGTTGTCGACGACGGGCGGCTGTGCGCGATGATCTCGATCGGCGACCTGAACACGGTCGAGGTGAAGGTCATGCACGAAACGATCCGCTACTTCGAGCAGTACATCTACGGCTCGTGCGCCGAGTCGTGACACTCAGCCGCCGCGCGCCATGCGGGCGATGGTCGACGGGCTCTCGCCCTCGCCGGTGCGGGCGCTGAGGAGCGCGGCCCCGGTCACGCTCAGGACCCGTGCATAGTCCGTCGGCGCGGGGGGAGCCAGGCGCTTGTCGGTCATGAGCGCCAGCATGTGCTTCAGCGCCGACAGGTCCTCCGGCTCGTCGCACGGTGCATCGCCGGCGGGCGTGTCGGCGTGCTCGGGCTCTCCCGAAGGGCCGAGCCAGCGCGCCGCCTGACGCCGCAGGCGGACCTGCCCCTTCTCGCACAGCAGCGTGATGGTGCGCTCGAACGCGCCGGCGCGGCTGGAGGCGACGATCGCCGCCGAGCGCCCATCGGCGAAGCGCATGTTGGCTGTGAGCGATCCGTCGAGCGTGCGCAGGCGGTGCCCCGGCGCCGAGTGCACCCCGCGCCCGCGCGACCACGGCACGTACGCCGCGTGGACCGACTCGGGTGTCCCCATGAGCGAGACGAGCGTGTCGGCGGCGTCGAAGATCCGCGCACCCAGCGAGCCGTGGTGCGGAAGGCCCAGGCACTCGACCGAACAGGCCAGCACGGGGCCCACGTGCTCGACCAGTTCCGTGACCGAACGCATGGGCGCGGCCAGACGCAGCGGCATCGCGAACGCGGCCCAGCCGCCCAGCGTGGTGAGGGCCGCGGCCTGACCCGACGTTTGGACGGCGACCGGCGGGGTCGGCTCGCTTCCGGGGCCCAGGCGCACGCCCGCAGCCGCGAGCAGGTCCTGCGTCGAGTCCGGACTGGGCGCGTCGTCGGGGTCGAGGCGCGGGGTGTCGAGTTGCAGCACCGAGGTCGGCATCGGCTCGAACGTGAGCACGCGCACGCCGCGCGAACGGGCCGCGTGCAGCGCCCCCAGATCGTCGGTGTCGTGGTCGGAGTCGGCGAAGTCGCCGGGATCAGCCAGGATGGCGAGGTCGACCTGGGCGTTCGAGAGCGCCGCGCGCAGGTCGCTGACCGGCTCGACGCTCAGCCCCGGGCGGGAGAGCGCGCCGGCGATCTCGGGCGCCCGTCCGGCGTGGGGAGAGCCGGCGAAGGCCGGGCGGATCCCCGCCGCAGCCAACGCGTGCGAGAGCATCGCGCACTGCGCGACCGACGCCCAGACCAGCGCGGTCGGAGCGTTCTCGGGGAGCGGACTGGAATCCCACCGGCTCACGCGGGGAATGGTACATCACCGGGGCGCAAGCCGCCGGTGAAACGGCGATCTCGCCTGCTCAGCGGGGCTTGCCCGTGCCGGTGGGCGGTCGGGCCGGTGTCACCTGGAGCGTGAACACCAGCGTGGAAGCGTCGGCCGGCGCGGGATTGCCCGGGCCGAACGCCGGGCGCACGAACGCGCGGTAGAGGCCCGGCGCCGGCACGCTCAGTGCATAGCGTTGCTCATTGCCGTGGCCCTCGGCCGCATGATGGCCGCCCTCGGTGTCGCCTCCGCCGGTCGTGGTCGGGTTCGCCGCGGCGTCCTGTCCGGCTTCCGGCGAAACCGGGCTCGCGATGACCAGGGCGGAGAGGTCGGTCGCCGGGACGACGAAGAGCGTCCACGCCGCGGGGTCCTTCGAGTCGCGATCGATCGACAGTGTTGCAGGCGCGGCGTCTCCCGTGCGGGTGTCGCGCGTCCACACCAGGCGGACCGTGAGGTCATAAGCCTTGCTTGCGGTGTTGTACGTCTGCGCCGTGTGGATCTCGGCGCGATAGGGGGGCAGGGCGATGTTCTGGAGTGACTGCACCGCGGGGGGGGACAAGCGCTGGTCCGCGGGCGGCGCCGCTTCCGAGGGTTGGAAGCGAGCGGCATACGGCTGCGGCCCGCGCTCCAGCGAGGGCGCGAACGTGAGTTGTCCGAGCAGCGCGTAGCGTCCCGGGCCGGGTGTTTGCAGCCTCAAAACCCCGGCCTCGAACGCCGGCGTCACGACCTCGCCCCACGAAAGGTCGGTCCGCACGATCACCGCGCGTGGGTCGATCGTCACCCCGGGGCTGGGCGCTGTGGTCTGCGTCCCGATGGGATCGGTGAATCGCGGGGTGAACGACGTTGTCGCCGGCCCTGGGCGCGCGGGCTTTTCCCGCCCGGGTGTTTCCACCGGCACGAGCGCGACCTCATAGGGCATCTCGTCGATCGGCACGAGCGCCATCTCGCACACGGGGCACGGCGTCTGCTGGGCATAGATCTTCCCGGGCTCGCAGAACATCGGGCAAACAAGCCCCTTGGGCAGGCGCGGACCGGTCGCCGGCGCGCCGGCGGTTGAACCGGGCCGGGTTTCGGGGTTGTTCTGGTTGCACGCGGCAGCCGCGATGGGATTGAGCATCGCGGCCGCGAGCACGCCGGCGCCAAGCCCGCGCAGGTACATCCTTCCGGCCGGAGTCGATTCGCCAGGGTTGTCGGGAGTGATCATGCCCTGACTGTTCGTCCCCGCGGCGTCGGAATCAACGCCCGGGCGAGCGCCCGAGGCCGGCCTTTCCGAACGATGCCTCCGGGCCGCGCTTCTCCGGCTTACTACGCATAGCCATGGCCAAGAGAGCAAGCGAGAAGAAGGCTTCTGCAGAGGACGAAGGACTATTGGGCGGTCCGGCGCCAACGGCACCCAAGTCCCGGGCGGCACGGGGCGCGGAC
>CALMQD010000007.1 GCA_937871415.1 uncultured Phycisphaerales bacterium
CAGCCGAATCCTCGACCCCGGCATCGTCGGCGAGAAGCACTACCGCATCGCGATGCGCGTGCAGCGCATCCTGCAGCGCTACAAGGACCTGCAGGACATCATCGCGATTCTGGGCGTTGACGAACTCTCGGAAGAAGACAAGCAGACCGTCAGCCGCGCCCGCAAGATCGAGCGCTTCCTCTCCCAGCCGTTCTACGTCGCCGAAGTCTTCACGGGCTTCCCCGGCGTCACGAGTTCGCTCGAGGCGACGATCGACTCCTTCGAGCGCCTGTGCAACGGCGAGGGCGACGACCTGCCCGAGGGCGCGTTCATGTACGTCGGCACCCTCGACGACGCCCGCAAGAAGGCCGAGAA
Organism: uncultured Phycisphaerales bacterium; assembly: GCA_937871415.1. Classification (GTDB taxonomy): domain Bacteria; phylum Planctomycetota; class Phycisphaerae; order Phycisphaerales; family UBA1924; genus JAHBK01. Next base: position 355 of record CALMQD010000007.1, read on the forward strand.
GATGAAGGCCTGATCCGGTTGGACGAGGCCCTTGGGTCTTTCCCGCCGCGATCGAGATCGACAACGGAGTCTCAACCAACCCGGGCCCTGTGCCCGGGTTTTTCTTTCCTGCCGCGGCGCTCGGCACCGCGCGCCCGCCGCCCGCGTATAGACCCGCATGAAGCGCCGCCTCCCCAAGCGGTCCATCGCGTGCTTCGTCCTCGCTACGGCACTGATTGCGTTGGGGGTTTACATCGTCCGCGGCTGCTGGGAAAGACGCGTCGCCTTCGAGCACGAGCGCGACACGCCGCTCGGCGAGTTCGACTGCGATCTTTCCAAGCCGGGCGAGCACGACTTCGATGTGAGCGTGCGCTACCCCTCGGGCCACTGGCTGCGCCTCGAACTCGCCATGACGCCCAGCACAACCAACAAGGACGAACTCACCGTTCGTCTGGCCATGCTCAACGCCGGCGTCGAGATGCGCTTCACCCCCGACGAACACTCGTTCAGCGACAGCGAGCCGTTCGATTGCACGCGTGAGCGCATCGACTGGACCATTCTCGAAATGCGCGACGGCTCGGTCGTCCTCGACCGCTTGAACGGCACCCCCCCCGGCAAGTACCACCTGCACCTGACCGTGCGCAAGGGCGCCCCCGGACTCGCGTCTGTTCCCCACCGTCTCGTTGTGATGAACGACGTCTGCGGCTGCGAACTGCTCATGGACTCGATCCTCTGCATGTTCGTTGCCGGTCTCGGGCTCGTCTCGCTGCTGCTCATCGGAGCCGGAATCGCGTTCAAGTGGGCCGCGAACGAGCCCGCCGTCGCGCCGCCGACGCGATAATCACCCGGCGCTCGCCCTCGCGTGCGCGGCGTCCGGCCTCTGTGCGGGCCTTTCGTCGGTCAACCCGATCTCCACCACCAGTGTGTCGTCGGTGGCGCGTCCCCAGCGGTGGCGGCTGGCCGCCTGCACCAGGGCCTCGTCCATCCGGGCCGCGCCCTGTTTCACGATCGCCTCGATGATCTCGAGCCCGAGCAGTTGCCCGGCCTGGTCCCGGGTCTCGTGCAGGCCGTCGGTATAAGCGACGATGGTCTCGCCCGCGACCAGGTCGATGTGGCGCGACTCGCACTCGAACTGCTCGCCCTCGACGACGCCGAGCATCGTGGACGTCGCCCCCAGCCGGTGCACCTCGCCCGTCCGGGAGCGCAGGAACGCCGGCGGGTGTCCGGCGTTGCACCACTCGACCCGAACGCTCCCGCCGGAGCCCGCGCCGCCTTTCGGGTTCGACTCGATGCGGAAGCACAACCCGGTCGCGAAGACGCCCTGGCGCGCGAGCGTCAGCCAGACATAGTCGTTCAGGTCGCGGATGATCTCCCGCGCCGAAGGCCCGCGCCCGCCGGCGCGTCCGCGCACGCCGAAGAGCCTCGTCAGTTCGCCGTGCAGGCGGTTGACGGCCAGCGCCGCGGGCACGCCGTGCCCCGACACGTCGATCAGCACCACGTAGACCGGCGCTGCGGCGTTGGCGGGGGTGTCTTCGTCGGGCTCGGGCACGAAGAGGAAGTCCCCGCCGATCTCGCGCATGGGCTCGTACACGTACCGCAGTTGAACGGGCCCGTGCCGGAGCCTCTTGGGCAGGATGCCCTCGTGCAGACGCCGCGCCTGCTCGAGTTCCGCCGAGAGCTCCCCGAACCGCCCGGCCAGGTCGTCGTGCCGGAACTGCGCGTCGAAGCGCTGGTAGCGCCAGTGGCTAAAGAGCATCGCCGGCAAGGGGGTCAGCGCGGCGAGCGAGCCGTACGCCGCGATGGTGAGCCCCGACGCCTCCGCCGCGAGCCCGGCCAGCGCGACGTACGCCAGCGTGCACCACGCCCAGATGCGGACGGACTCGCCCAGGCGCATCGGCACGATGAAGATCGACATCCAGATGATGAGCGTGTGCGTGAAGAGCGCATAGCGGCACGCCCAGACGCGCGGGTCCTTGCCGAAAACCGGCTCCCCCAGCCAGTCCGTCTGCCATTGCAGGCTGCGCCGGATCTCGAAGTACGTCGCCGCGGTCGCGATGGCGATGGTCGCGATCGTGATCGTCCGCACCAGCCGCTGACGCTGCGGCGCGCCGATCCGCACATAGACCAGCGTCGCGACGAGCATGCACCAGAGCACGATGTCGTCCAGGGCGCTGGCGATCACCATGTCGATGGGCGGTCCCTTGCCGCTCGCGGCCTCCTCGTACTCCAGGTACGTGCCCCAGCCGCTCACCGCGAGCAGCGCGAGCATCCCGATCAGGCACCACGAGGTTCGCCGTCGCAGCACACGGGCGCGCTCGAACTCGAACGCCGCCCAGTAGGCCGCGTCGTGCAGTTTGCGTTCCCGCTGTCCCGAGCCTGCCGGCTTCACGCCGGAAGGGTAACCGGCTCGAACGCGGCTTCCGGCGCCCCCGTCGGGTATCCGCCTCCGGACCGCACGCGGTCACCGAGGATCGGCGGGCCGAGCCTGCCGGCTCACCCGCGTCGAGCCCCGAGAACTCTCGTAGCGCTCAGCGGGCGCCGCCCGGGGGAGTCACCCCGGCGCCCCCGCCCGCCCCGGCGGGC
>CALMQD010000008.1 GCA_937871415.1 uncultured Phycisphaerales bacterium
CCATCTACGAGCCCGGGCTCGTCGAACTCATGGAGCGCAACACCGCCGCGGGGCGCCTGCGCTTCACGACCAACCCGATGGAGGCCCACCGCGACGCGGACATGATCTTCATCTGCGTCGGCACTCCCAGCGACGAACGCGGGCACACGGACCTGAAGTACATCCTCGGCGCCGCGGACGACATCGGCGACGTGCTCAAGCAGCTCGGCCCCTCGCAGAAGCCCAAGGTCATCGTCGTCAAGTCCACCGTCCCCGTCGGAACCACGTTCCTCGTCCGCGACCGCATCCGCGAACGCGTCGGACCCACCATCCCCTTCGAGGTCGCCGACAACCCGGAGTTCCTGAAAGAAGGCGCGGCGATCGACGACTTCAACAAGCCCGACCGCGTCGTCGTCGGCGTTGAGAAGGAATCCGTCGGCGAGCAGATGAAGGACCTCTACGACCCCTTCGTCCGCAACGGGCACCCGATCTTCGTGATGGACGTCCTCTCGGCCGAGATGGTCAAGTACGCCAGCAACGCCATGCTCGCCTGCAAGATCTCGTTCATCAACGAGATCGCGAACCTCTGCGAGGCCTACGGCGCCAACGTGTCGCGTGTGCGTGAAGGCATGTGCTCCGACCGGCGCATCGGCAACCAGTTCCTCTACCCCGGCCTGGGCTACGGCGGCTCGTGTTTCCCGAAGGACACGCTCGCCTGCATCATGATGGGCGAGAAGTCCGGCGTGCCCACGCCCGTGAACAAGGCCGTGCACGACCTCAACCAGGCCCAGCGCGACCGGTTCTTCACCAAGATCATGACGCACTTCAAGGCCAAGGACGCGCCGGGCGGCCTGACCGGGCGAAAACTCTGCTTCTGGGGCATCGCCTTCAAGCCCCGCACCGACGACATCCGCGAGGCCCCCGCGATCACGCTCATGCGCAAGGCGCTCTCCTACGGCGCGAAGGTCGCGGCGTTCGACCCCGTCGCCAACGAGAACGCGCGCCGCGAGATGGGGCCGTCCTTCGAGATCTGCGACGACATGTACCAGGCGCTCGAAGGCGCCGATGCGCTCATCGTGTCGACCGACTGGGACGAGTTCAAGAGCCCGGACTTCGATCGCGTCAAGCGCCTCATGCGTTCGCGCGTCATCTTCGACGGCCGGAACCTGTACCGCCTGTCGCAGATGAGCACGAACGGGTTCACGTACTACTCGGTCGGGCGTGCGCCGGTGATGGCGGGATAGACGGCTTCGGTCTCTTCCCATTCGATCGGCCGTGCCCGAGTCAGTCCATCGCGTTCAGCGAAGGCGCAGCGGAGACTCGACGTACTGTGCGCCGTGCACGACGCGCACCACCACCACGCTCGCCCGGGTCAATCGGTAGAGCACGAGGTGGTTGGGAAAGCCTGAAACGGCGCGGCTGCGGTAGCGGAACCTCGGACTGCTCCATTCGGGACGGGGTCGCCCGATCAGCGGATACTCCCCCAGCAGGCGGGCCGTGCTCTCGACGCCCGCGATGAACCGCATCGCCGCGTCCTCGCTGTCTTTGGCGATGAACCCCGCGAGTCGGGCGACGTCGCGCACCGCGGCGGGCCGGAATGCGACCGACCTCAAGCCGACTTCCTCCGACGGTCACGCCCGGCGTGTTTGGCCGCGTGACGCACCTCGTCCCAGTCGCGCTGGGTCATCGGTTTCGCGGGCCCGCTCTTCTCGCCTTCGGCCAGCAACCGGCGGACCTCTTCGGCGGCCCGCTGATCCGCCCGCACCAAGAGCCGGAAGAACTCGCTCGCGTTCGTGCACCCCTCGGCCTTCATGCGCTTCTCGATCCATTTGCGGGTGGAAACGGGCATCGAGATGTTCATGGTGGTGAGTTTCTGCTTGGCCATGTTCTGAGTGTATCGCGTCTGCCTGAAACTGCCAATAAATGGCATGACGGGCGCCGCCGGACGAACGAATCCGGAGTGGACGCCGCGCAACGATGGTCGCGCCCCGGCCGGATGCAAGGCTGCCGCCGGTTGTTCCTTGCG
>CALMQD010000009.1 GCA_937871415.1 uncultured Phycisphaerales bacterium
TATGTTGTAGGCCATGATCAGCGCGCCAAGCAGGAACAGGAACCCGCCGAACGCGGCGAACGCCGGGTCCGACCTCCCCGCCCGGGCCCGACCGGTCCCGCTCCAGCAGCCGGTGCAGCAGCGGAAAGTCCCGGAGCACATCGCGCGGCAACGCACCCTCGGAGAGTTGCTCTTTGACTTTCTGCAACTGGGCGCGCTCGCGCTCGATCTGCTCCAGGCGCATCTGCACGGCCTTTTCGAGCCGATCTCGACCGACCTCGACTCCACGCTCGCGACCGGGCGCCGGGCGCCCGCCCGTGTCGTTCTCGGCACGCGGCGGGGGCGCGTCGCGACCGTCTGCGGAGGCGTCGGCGGGCGGCGGAGGCTGCACGCCCCAGCCCTGCGCGATCGGTAGCGCAGAGGCCACGCAGAGCAGCACGCCGATCATGGTCGTCGGACGCGTCACGATGAAACCTCCTCCCCGCGCAGGAACTGGTCGAGCGCATCAGGGTCGTAACTCTTCGAAGTGTCGGTGGCCGACTCGCCGGAGGGATCGGTGGTCAGGCTGAAGGACTCCCACATCTGGTCGATCGACGAATCGACCTGCGCCGCGAGCAATCTCGCCTCCTGCGCTCGAGCCAGTTCGCTCTGCGCGGCTTGCCGATTGGCGCGGTCAACGCCCAGCCAGGCCAAGCCGGCGGCGACGGTCAGGCACGCCGCGAACGCCAGGCCCACGCTCCGCGAGCGCCACCAGACGCGGGCGGGGCGTCTGTGGGGCGCAGCGCCGGGCGTACGGCCCGAAGCGCCATGAGTCTGTGCCGGGGCCTTCGCGGGTCCGAGCGAGGCCAGCGAGGACGCGAGGATGCGGTCTTCGAGGCCCTCCGGCGCCGCTTCGCCGAAGGCGGCGAGCGCGTCCACAGCCGCGGAAATCGACGCCAGTTCGGCGTCCGTCGCCAGTTCGGCGGCGCTGAGCGCATGCGCCACAGTTTCCAGCGAGGAAGGCGCGGCGGCTCGCTCGCTCGCGGCGAGGGCGTTGAGCCGCGCTTCCATCTCGCGATCCAGCGGTGGGTTCGAGTTGTTTCCGGTGTTCTCGGCGCTCATCGGGCGCCCCCTTTCTGAGTGTCGTCGGTCGGTCCGTCTCGGCCCTCGAAACCCCGCCGCAGCGAATCGGGCAGTAGTTCTCTGAGTTTGCGGAGCGCGCGGTGGTGGCGGGCCAGGAGCGTGCCGACCGGTTCGTTCAACAGATCGGCGATGTCCTTGAACGACATGCCAGCGTGGTGGCGCAGCTCGATGATCTCGCGGTCGGCGTCGACGAGTTGGTCCATCCCCAGTCGGAGTGCCGCGAACAGCTCGCGCTGATCGACGGCCGTGCCTGCGCCGTTTGACAGTTCCGCGCTCGCACTCTGCCCGGCGCCGGGTCTCCGCGCCTCGTCGAACGTCCGGTCGTCGTCGGTCAGCGTCGCGTGCCGCTTGCGTCGGCGGGCCTCGTCTCGCACCCGGTTCATCGCGATGCGGAAGAGCCACGCCTCGAACCGGCCGGTCTCGGTGTACTCGCCCCGTCCGAGTTTGGCCGCGACGGTCACGAAGACGGACTGCGTGATCTCCTCCGCCGCGTCGTCGCCGCCACCTTGGCCGGGCGACAGTTGCAGGACGCCATCGGCGGATCGGGTCCTGGCGTGTCCGAAACCGCGCGAGCCGCCCCCGCTGGGCCCGCCGAGGCGGGACCGGGCAAGTGCGTAG
>CALMQD010000010.1 GCA_937871415.1 uncultured Phycisphaerales bacterium
ACGCCAGCGGGTGGAGCGACCCCCGTGCGTCTTTCGCGATGGCGGGGATGAGCACGGACCGGCCGGCGAAGACCATGTTGATCGCGTTGGCTGAGCAGTCGTCCTCGGCATTGGACGGCACACGCACGGCGGCGCATCCGGCGCGGCCGAGCAGCGAAACGAGCACCTCGCGATCGTGCCGCTGGCGGGCCAGGGCGCGGAAGTACGCGTGCATCGGGTCGGTGGAATTGATCGGGGTCGCGTGGGCGATCGACGGAGCGACGAGCGCGTCGAGCGCACAGAGCACACGCCGCGCAGAGGCGATGTGAGCGCGCGATTGCGTCGCGGCCTCGGTCGTCAGGCCGGGTCCGGCGATGGCGACGGCGAGAGGCTCGGCGAATCGTCCATCGCGCTGCATGAACGAAGCGAGGACGGGGCCGAGCGACGCAAGGAGACCGGGCGCGTCGAGCCGGGCGGCGGCGCCGCGGGCCGCCAACGCTGCGGCGCGACCGAGCACGCCTGCGCGCTCCATGTTGGTGAGGGCTTCCAGGAGCAGGAGCTGGGCGGCGGTGTCGGCGTCGTTGACGAACGCGGTGGGCCGATCTCCGGCGGCGTTTGCGTCCGTGGAAAACGGGCTCAGGATCGCGCACTCGTAGTCGATGTGGAACGACACCGACGGGAGCAGGTGGACGCGGTCGGCGCCGAACTGCCGCTTGAACTTTGCCGCGATGTCGGCGGTCGAATCGCCGGGAACGGTGTTGCGGACGATCTCGGCTTCGCCGATGAGCAGCACGCGGCCGAGCGCCGGGTGCTCGAAGAGCGTCAGGTCGCCCCCCTGGAACTCGAGATCGCTGTGCGCCGCGGTGATCGCGGGAAAATCGGGCGAAATCTCGGAGAGTCCCGCGCAGGCCCGGACGGCCTGCTCGTCGACGGGGAGGCGCTCGCCGGGGAGGTCGCCCCGCGTCGCGCGGGCGGGCAGGAGCCATGCGGGCTCGCCGCCGGGGAGATGGACCGCGCTCGCGTTGTCCCGGGCCCATTGCGAGGGCGGCGAAGCGATCGCGACGATCGCGACGGGTGCTTCGCGCCGCAGCGCGCGGGCGCGGACTGTTTCGAGGAACGGCGCGACATGGTCGTGCGCAAGCGCGATCGCGGCGGGCGTTGCGGGAAGTGCTTCCAGGAGCGCGCAGGCCATGTCCGCGGCGTCGCCGGAGTTCGGATAGGCGAAGTGATCGCCGCGGCTGAGTTGCAGACGCAGCATCTTGGGCTCGCGGGTGCGCGACTCAGGCTGCAGGCGAGCGATCGGCGCGGGCTCCACCGGCGCCCGATCGGCGTCGCGCGTGCGATCGACCACGCGCAGTTCGAATGAAGCCGCCCGGCGCAGCGCTTCGGTCGTGACCGAACTCAGCGGCGCCGATCGCGGCGGGGGCGGCGTTCGCGCGGCGGGGGAGGTGGCGTCGACAGCGAACGCGCGGTGCGAAGCGCGGAACGATCGGATGATGGCGCGATCGGCCAGTCGCAGCAGGAAGCCGCGGGCGTCGCCTTCGAGTGTCTCTCGGAGGTGCGCGGCGTGCGGGGGCGCAACGCCGGTGGTCGCGGCGTCGAGAATGGAACGAGCCGCGTCGGCGAGCACGGGATCGGCGTCGGCCCCCGGCGCGAAAGGCGGGAGCGGCGTGAGTGCCGAGGATTCCGGGCCGCTGGGCATGGACCGTCGAGCGTAGACGAATGGCCGCGGGGCCTGGCGGCGGACGGGATGTCGAATGGAGCGTCCGCGACTCGGAACTGCACGCGGAGGAGCGAACAAACCGTAAACCCATATTCAACAGACTCTTAGGCGCGATTACGGAGGTTATCCGACCGCACGGAGCACGCGACTTTCGCCGATGACACCGGTACAGTTGCGTGGGAAGGACGTCCTCGCCGCTGCCTTGTCACGCAAGGGCGAGCTCGTCGCGGCCGTGTGAGGCCGTGCGTCCGGGGCGGGTGGACTATGAGTACAACTTTGATGAGGTCACCCCGAGCGGCCCGGCCGCTGCGGGTGATGGATCGCACGAGGCGTGCTTCGAAAGCGAGCGCGATGGCTGCGGAGAGCG
>CALMQD010000011.1 GCA_937871415.1 uncultured Phycisphaerales bacterium
CACCGGTCTCCAGACCGGTGCGTCTTTGGGTGGCACCGGTCTCCAGACCGGTGCGCAGGCCTTCCGCGTCGTCCGTGTCGACCCCGACGCCGCCGCCCAGGAAATCGCCTCCCTCCGCAAGCAGATCAAGGAACTCGGCAACGTCAACCTCGACGCCATCGAGGAAGAAACCCTCCTCGAACAGCGCAACGAGGAACTCGTCCGCCAGGTCGCCGACATCGACGCCGCGCGCCTCGGCCTCGAGGAACTCATCGCCCGCCTCAACGTCGCCAGCGAGCAGCGCTTCAAGGAGACCTTCCAGACCATCCAGAAGCACTTCGGCGGCGACGACGGCATGTTCCGTCAACTCTTCGGCGGCGGCAAGGCCGAGGTCCGCCTCATGCCCCTCGTCAAGGAAGGACCCAACGGCGAGAAGATCACCACCGACGAGATCGACTGGCTCGAAAGCGGCGTCGAGGTCATCGCCAAGCCGCCCGGCAAGGAGCCCCGCTCCATCAGCCAGCTCTCCGGCGGCGAGAAGACCATGACCGCCGTCGCCCTCCTCCTCTCCATCTTCCGCTCCAAGCCCTCCTGCTTCTGCGTCCTCGACGAAGTCGACGCCGCGCTCGACGAGGCCAACACCGAGCGATTCTGCCGCGTCCTCAACCGCTTCCTCGACCAGTCCCACTTCATCGTCATCACCCACCACAAGCGCACCATGAGCGCCGCCGACCGCCTCTACGGCGTGACCATGCAGGAACGCGGCGTCTCCAAGCGCGTCACCGTCAAGCTCGACCAGGTCGACGATCAGGGCGACATCGCCGCCACCGACGAGGGCGAACGCGCCGACCCCACCATGACCTTCGCCGACGCCCGCGCCGAGCGCGGCGCCGAACACCTCGGCATCGCCCAGGCCGGGCCCCACCTCGAACACGCCCACATCGGCGCGATGATCGAACGCAAGCCCCGCCGCGGCCGCATCTCCCGCCTCGCCCCCCCCCTCGCCCCCGCCACTCCGTCCGATTCGCAGAGTTCCCCCACCATCGAAGCCAAACCCAGCGACGCGCTGCGTTCGAACTCGGACAACTGATCGGGCTCAAGCGGTGCGCGAAGGGCGCGAAGCCAGGAACGCAGAGAACACGGAGTTTGCGGAGGAACGCGGAGTTCAAAGAGACGTCATGTTTGCATGGCCCGCCTTTACCCCTCCAGTCGTCCGCTTGAGCCAGCCATAGCGATCCCACAACAACCGCGGCCGACTGACCACTTTCCGAATCGCCCGTTAGGAGTGCGCGAGTTCACTGCTGTTGGGATGGTCCCGGACGAGCGTCCGTCTTCATATCTTGACCGATGACGTCTGTTTCATTCTTGCACCATCGCTCCAACTTGGGTAATTTCTCTCACATTGTACTGTCGCGCTTATGTCTCGGTGAAGCCGTGGCGTGACAAGACGGGGCGAAGGGTCCGTCGGAAAGTGAGGAGAATGAAGATGCGTCGCTTCGGCGTGGCCGCACTCTCGGCCGTTTCCGGCCTGGCCGCTTCGTCCGCCTTGGCGTCGGTACCGATCTTCGGCGGTCCAACTTGGGACAGCACTTCCGGCACGGGGTATCTGTACCCTGGTTTGGCCAGTGCTCCCAACTCCACAGCCGGGAACGGGACGGCCGTCGGGTACGCGGCCAAGTACAGCGGCTACACATACCTCGGTCCCCGCGCCGTGCGCTGGGACGCCTCGGGCGCCGCCGCCACCGAACTGGGCACCCTCGGCACCGACGACAGCGGCCGCACAACGAGTTTCGCCTTCGCCCTCAACACCGCCGGCACGGCCGTCGGGTCCGCGGCCAAGTTCAGCGGCAACACGTCCCTCGGCGATCGCGCCGTGCGCTGGGACGCCTCGGGCACCGCCGCCACCGAACTGGGCAACCTCGGCACCGACGGCAGCGGCGTCACGAGCAGTGCGCCTAGGGCCATCAACACCGCCGGCACGGCCGTCGGGTGGGCGACCAAGTACAGCGGCGACACGTACCTCGGCGCTCGCGCCGTGCGCTGGGACGCCTCGGGCACCGCCGCCACCGAGCTGGGCAACCTCGGCACCAACAGTGGCGGCGTCACGTCCAGCGAGGCCTACGCCATCAACACCGCCGGCACGGCCGTCGGGTACGCGAACAAGTACAGCGGCAACTCGTCCCTCGGCGCTAGCGCCGTGCGCTGGGACGCCTCGGGCACCGCCGCCACCGAACTTGGCACCCTCGGCACCAACGGCAGCGGCTACACGAACAGTCACGCCTACGCCATCAACATCTCCGGCACGGCCGTCGGGTTCGCGCGCAAGTACAGCGGTAACTCAGACCTCGGAGCTCGCGCCGTGCGCTGGGACGCCTCGGGCACCTTTGCCACCGAACTGGGCAACCTCGGCACCGACGGCAGCGGCATCACAGAGAGTTTCGCCTACGCCATCAACTCCGCCGGCACGGCCGTCGGCTACGCGTACAAGTACGGCGGCAACACGAGCCTCGGAACTCGCGCCGTTTACTGGGGGCTTGATGGACTGGCGGTTGATCTCAACACGCTCCTCTCACCCGCCGACGCCGCGATGTGGACGCTCAGAGATGCCCGCGGCATCAGTGACACCAACTGGATAACCGGGATCGGTGGATTCGACCCTGACGGCCCCGGTGGTCTGGCCGCGTACAGCCGGATGTTCCTGATCCAGATCCCCGCACCTTCGGCCGCGGGTCCGCTAGCCCTCGGCGGTCTGATCGCTGCGGGCGTCGCGCGCAGGCGGCGACGCCGCTGAATCCGACGAAACACCAACGAGGGTGCTCGTTCATCCGTCCGCACTCCATTTCACACACACAACCCCGGCGCTCAACGCGCCGGGGTTTTTCGTTTACAGTGTTTCGTCTCTCCGACGCGCGAATCCATGACGCGACCGCCATCCGCACCCACCTTTTGCTTCGTCACTCCGCCACTTCCCCCTCCCCTCCGTGGCTTCGTGGCTCTCTTCCTCATTCCTTCTCTTTGGCCATTTGGCCATTTGATCATTTGGCCATTTCTCGAACGAGCTTCCCCACCGCCTTGTCCACCGCCTCCTGCGTCGCCTTGTCCGCGGCGTTGGCCGCCACCAGCACCGCGAAGCCCTTCTTCGGCGCCATCCACACCGTGCAGAACCACATCGTGTTGCTCCCCGAGTGTGTGAACGCCGCGCCGTCGGCCCACGGGCGCTCCGTCACCATCCACCCCATCGCGTAGTCCTTCCCGGCCCCGCTCGCGCCCGCCACGGGCGTGTGCAGCGCCGCGAACGACGCCTCACTCAACAACAGCCCCTCCACCGGCTTCCCCAGCGCCCGCGCTCGCGCGCCCGCCAGGTGCAGCCCCACGAACCGCCCCCAGTCGCTCACCGTCATGTGCGCGGTCCCCGCCGGCGCAATCGCCTGCGGATTATCCGCCCCGGCGCTTGAAGCACCACCGCCTCCGGGCCCAGGCTCCATCGGCTTGCCCGCCCCGTTGTGCCCCCGCGGCGACTCCTCACCCGTCGGCGCGCCAAACCCGGCGCTGGTGATCCCCAGCGGCCGCCACACCCGCTCACGCATCAACTCCTCGTACGCCTTCCCCTCCGCGCGCTCCGCCAGCCAGCCCGCGATCGCGTACCCCGCGTTCGAGTACCGGAACGTCTCTCCCGCCTTCCCCACCGGCGGCAGTTTCAGCACCTCGGGCAACAGTGCATCCCGCGCCTCGCGCCCGCTCCCCTTGAACGCCCACATCTTCCCCCACACACCGTTGCCCGACAGATCATCCGGCAGTCCCGCGCGATGGTGCAGCAGGTCCGCCAGCGTCACGCCCGCGTACGCCGACTGCATCGTGCCCTTCAGTTCCGGCAGCGCCGCGCCCAGCGGCCGGTCCCACGCTAACTTGTGCTTCTCCACCAGCATCGCGCACAGCGTCGCCGTCATCGCCTTTGTGCACGACCCCAGGTGGAACCGGTCATCGACCGTCACCTTCGCTTCCGATCCCGCCTTCCGCACGCCCGCCGCCCCCAGCGCCACGATCCGCGTTCCCCCGTCCGATCGCACGATCGCCGCAACCATCCCCGGCGTCTTGCTCTCGCCGATGATCTTCGCGAGCACCGCCGACACATCGCGCACCGATTCGCCCGGCTCATCGCGCTGGGTCTTCGCCGCCCCGTCGGTTGCATTCGATGAACTCGGCCGGGCCGGCGCAGTGGGCTCATCCGCCACCCAGCCGCTCGCGCGAATACCCGCGCCCACCGCCGCGCGCGCATCCCCCACTCCCCCACCCACCGCGCCGATCACGCACGCCACCACCGCCGCGCACCACCACCGCTCAGGGCCACGAGTTCTCATGGCCCCAGCATACCCACAGTTAGTTTTCCGATGCCTCCACCTCACCCCACCCGCACCGCCCCCACCAACTCTCCCACGTTCCCCGCGCCCTGCGCCCTCACCCACTTCTCCAGCCCCTTCACCACGCGCAGCGGCGAACGCGGATCCGCGTACAGCGCCGTCCCCATCTGCACCGCGCTCGCGCCCGCCAGAATGAACTCCGCCGCGTCCTCCCAGTGGCTCACCCCGCCCACGCCCACGATCGGTAGGTGCTTCCCCGCGCCGTGGTAATCGCGGCACAGTTTCGTGTGCAGCAAATGCACCAGCCGCACCGCCACCAGGTGCACCGCCGGACCCGAGAGCCCGCCCGTCACGTTCGCCAGCCGCGCTCGGCGCGTCCGCACGTCGATCGACATCGCCGGAATCGTGTTGCCCACCGTCAGCGCGCTCGCCCCCGCCTCCACCGCCGCCCGCGCCACGTCGACAATCTCCGGCGTCACCGGCGACAACTTCACCCATAGCGGCAGCGCTCCCACCGCCGCCCGCACCGCGCCCACCAACTCGCGCAACAGCCCCGCCGCGAACCCGAACTCCACGCCCGTCTTCACGTTCGGGCACGACACGTTGAGTTCGATCGCCCGGACCGCGCCGTGGCCTTCACCCCCCGGCCCATTGGCCTGCGCAATCCGCCCCGCCGCGTGCACATAGTCAGCGATCGAGAACCCCGCCACCGAGCACACCACCGCCGTGCGCATCGCACCCGCCCGCGGCAGATACTCGCGCACAAACGCCTCCACCCCGGGATTCGCCAGCCCGATCGCGTTGATCATCCCGCTCACGCGCTCGCCCGCGTCGAGAATCCGGTGCGTCGGGTTGCCCTCGCGCGCCAGCGGCGTGATCGACTTGCTCACCAACCCGCCCACGCGCGACAGATCCAGCACGCCGCTCGCCTGGAACTCGTCAAGCGTGCCGCAGCACCCCGCCGCGAGCATCACCGGGTTGCGCAGCGGAATGCCCGCAAGCATGACGGCCAGGTTGGAAGACTCGGGCGAGGACACCAATGAAGCGTACTCACTCTTGGCCGGGCTGTTCGCTCGGCAAAGGATCCACCCGGCTCTCCAGCACACTTCCCTGTGAGGCGATCCGCTTCGGGCGCTGCCGATAGGTCGACCCAAGAACAAACCCAGTCCAGAACCGCACGCAGCCCGTCGCCACAAGCAACACCGCGGCAAAGGGACTGGCGCCGTTGG
>CALMQD010000012.1 GCA_937871415.1 uncultured Phycisphaerales bacterium
TGGCGCGGATGACGCGGGTGGCGCAGGAGGCGCGATGGACGTCGCGGCGAGATTGGAGGGGATGAGTGTGGGCGGGGCGGCTGGGGGGACCAACGGGTTGGCGGGCGCCGCGGCGGGTGAGCGCGCGTCGAGGCCGCCGACGGGGGAGAAGTCGTCGCCGGCTTCCCAGCGTTCGCTGGCGGAGATGACGCGGCCGCTGGCGCCGAGTTCTTCGATCGCGCCGAGTTCGATGAGGGTCTCGTAGCCGTCGCGGATCATGCGCGCGTCGGGGGGCTCGAGGAAGGGGAAGGTCTCGATGCCCTCGAAGCGGAGGAGGGAGGCGGCGGAGGCGCGCGGGGGTTTGCGCCGGCGCGGGTCGCGCGTTTGGGCGTCCTGATCGGGCTCGCCGAAGAGGGCCATCATCTGGAGGATGACGCTGGCGAGGTTGGTGCGGAGGATTTCGGGCTCGGTGAAGGCGGGGCGCGAGGCGAAGTCGTCTTCGGAGTAGAGGCGGTAGCAGATGCCGGGACAGAGGCGGCCCGCGCGGCCGCGGCGCTGCTCGGCGCTGGCGCGCGAGATGCGCTCGATGGGGAGACGCTGGACTTTCTGGCGGGGCGAGTAGCGGCTGATGCGGGCGAAGCCGGGGTCGACGACGTAGACGATTCCGGGGACGGTGAGGGAGGTTTCGGCGACGTTGGTCGCGAGGATGACGCGTCGCGGGGTGGAGGCGTTGACCCGGAAGACGCGCTGCTGCTCGTCGGCGCTGAGGCGCGCGTAGAGCGGGACGATTTCCCAGCCGTGGGGGTGGTGCTTGCGGAGGGACTCGGCGGTCTCGCGGATCTCGCGCTCGCCGGGGAGGAAGACCAGGACGTCGCGGCGCGCGTTCGGGGCGGCGCCTTCGGGCGCGGGTTCGAGCGCGATCTCGTCGATGACGCGGAGGACCTCGCGCGGGAGGTCCATGTCGATCTCTTCGCGTGCTTCGGCGCGGTGGGTCTGGCGCGAGAGGCCCATGGCGCCCGAGGCGAGGCGGCGCCAGGTGGGGAGTGAGCCGGAGGGCGCGCCGTCGGAGTCGGAGTCGTCGTCGAGGGGCGCGCGGTGGCGGACTTCGACGGGGTAGGTCCGGCCGCTGACTTCGACGACGGGCGCGCCGTGCTCCATGCCGGGGACGTGGGGGAGCGCGAAGTGACGGCTGAAGCGCTCGGTGTCGATGGTGGCGCTGGTGATGATGAGGCGGAGGTCTGGGCGGCGGCCGGAGAGGAGGAGCTGCTTGAGGTAGCCGAGGAGGAAATCGATGTTGAGGGAGCGCTCGTGGGCTTCGTCGACGATGATGGTGTCGTAGGCGGAGAGGAGCGGGTCGCCGCGGGTCTCGGCGAGGAGGATGCCGTCGGTCATGACCTTGACCATGGCGTCGGGGCTGGTGTGGTCGGTGAAGCGGACCTTGAAGCCGACGAGGCCGCCTTTGCCGACGGAGGAGTGGAGTTCCTCTGCGACGCGAGCGGCGACGGAGCGTGCGGCGAGCACGCGCTGGAACGGCAGCCCCAGGATGCGGCCGACGCCCATGGGCGACGGAGCGAGCGGCGATGCGTCGGGGCTGGGTGTGGCCGATGAGCCCGCGCACGCCGCGCCCGAGTTCGAGGCAGATCTTCGGCAACTGGGTGGTCTTGCCGCTGCCGGTCTGGCCTGCGACGACGACGACGGGGAAGTCGCGGAGTTTGGCGGCGATCTCGTCCTTGCGCTGGCTGACGGGGAGTTCGGGGGGGTACTCGACGAGTGTGGATGCGGCGGCGGGCGCGGATGAAGAATCGGAGAGGGGCGCGAAGCGCGGGGCGCGTGCGGCGCGCTGCTGGACGCGCAGGATGGAGCGTTCGATCTCGCGGGTGAAGTCGGCGAGGAGCGCGGCGTCGCGGTCGTTGGGGGAAGAGGTGGGAGCGGGACCGGCCTTGGCGCGGCGTTCGAGGCCGCGGAGGCGCGGGAAGAGCCGGCCGCGGTCGGAGGTCATGGCCTGATCGAGACGGCGGATCTCGCGGGCGATGAGTTGGGCGAAGGACTCGGACACGGTCAGAGGTTAGGGAGGAGAGAAAAGGTACCGGGCATCAGGCACCGGGCACCGGTGAAGAAGCAAGGCTCAAGGCGACGCAGCGAAGATAAAGGACTGGGGAGTAGCGGAGTGATGAAAGGCGTACAGGCGGGACGCCTGTGCCGCCAAGAAGCAGGAGCGGAGAAGCGGTAAGGCTATGACGAACAAGCGAGGCGGCGAGCGGCGGCGGGAAGCGAGCGTGGGGGGTTACTCGCCGCGGAGGGGCGCGCCGGAGGCGTCGATGGTCAGGAGGTCGGCGTAGCCGCAGGCGATGGGCTCGCCGAGCGCGCCCTTGAAGGCGGCCTTGAGTTCGTCGATCTGGCGGTGGCACTCGGCGAGGTTGCGTTCGGGGCAGACGAGGGCCTCGAACTCGATGAACGCGCCGATGCCGTCGACTTCGTCGAGGTGGATGCGGACGCCGCCGCGGGACATGTAGAGTTCGCGTTTCTTTTTGATGACGCAGAGGACGGGGAGGGGCGTGGTGCCGAAGCGCTGCTGGGCCTGTGCGTCGGAGTAGATGGTGAAGTTGCTGAGTTTGGGCTGGATGCGAGCGGAGCGGGAGTAGAAGATCCACTCGGGCTCGTAGCCGACGCACTCGCGGCGTTTGAGGCGGGCGTCGGGGACGCGGTAGTAGGTGTCGGTCTGGGCGAGGGTGCTGACCCACGAGGCGCTGATGACGCCGCAGATGGTCTTGGCGAGGGGGAGGTCGCGGAGTTCCGCCTTGTACTCAACGTTCTGCATGGGGATGGAGGGGAGAGGGGGCCGTGAGGGTCGCGGGGTGCGGCGGAGTCCGAAGAACGACGGGTTCGGCGGGCGCGGCGGAAGGGGAGATCGGGCCGGGGGGAGCGTACATCCAGCGGCGGGATCGGCTGCGAGCGGGGGCGGCTGGCCGGAGCGTGCACGACCGTCACGATATTCCCGACTGGCGCAGGGCTCGCAGCAACTGCGCCTCGTCCCAGACCTCGACGCCGAGTTCTCGGGCCTTGTCGAGTTTGGAGCCCGCGGATTCGCCGGCGATGACAAAGGAGGTCTTGGCGCTGACGCTGCCGGAGACCTTGGCGCCGAGGTCCTCGAGGATGGCCTTGAGGGCTTCGCGTTCGTAGTTTTCGAGCGTGCCGGTGAGGACGACGGTCTTGCCGCTGAAGGGGTTGGAGGGATTGGAGGCGGTGGCGGCGCGGCGCTGGGCGCTGGCCCACTCGTGGCTGGAGAGGTCGACGCCGGCCTCGCGGAGTTCCTTGAAGGTCTTGTGGGCCTGGGCGCTGTGCAGGTAGGCGTGGACGATGGGCGCGGTGAGTTGGCCCAGGCCGGTCTCGGGCATGTCCTTCGGGTCGTCGGTGATGCCGTACTTGGCGCGTTCGGCTTTGGATGACGCGGCGTGCTTGGGGCGGAGTTGCCACTCGGGCGCTTCGAGGAGGGCGTCAACGTCTTTGAAGAGTTTGCAGAGGGACTTGGCGGTCGAGTCGCCGACGTGGCGGATGCCCATGCCGGCCAGGACGCGCGCCAGGCCCCGGCCTTTGGCGTCCTCGATGCTTTGCAGCAGGTTGTAGGCAATGACCGGCAGCATGACGTTCAACTGGAAGTTGCCAGACTGGCCGCCAATGGTGACGGTCACGTCGTTGCCGATGACCTGGGCACAGACCATCGTCAGCGCCTCGGCCTGC
>CALMQD010000013.1 GCA_937871415.1 uncultured Phycisphaerales bacterium
CAGCAAGAAACGCAAAGGCCCGGCCCCTGCCAAGGACGGCGCGGGCCTGGTTGTTTTTTGCTTGCTCGCGGTTGAGCGCGTTGCGAACTCGAATCGGGAGGGCGTCAGAAATCGCGGCGGGCGAAGATCAGGATTGCCACACCATAGAGGAGGCAGGTGCCGGCAAGAGACGAACCGAGACTGAGCGGCACGTTGACATTTCGCAACTCGCGCTCGGCATCATCGCTGGCTTGCTGTATGTCTGCCCACTCTTCTTCAGACATCTCTTGTGGCCGGAACTGGGGCTTGCCTTCGGAGAGGAGGGAGAAAAACTCGATCCCGGTGGGCGCCTTCGCCTGGTTCGCCATGATCCGACGAAGGTCGCCGGTCTTGGGTACGACGAGCTCGGCCGCGCTCAGCCGCTTGGCATACGGCAAGAGCTTGTTTAAGGAGCGCTGCGAGTCATCTTTTCGTCGTTGAGCCGACGCAATCGAAGCCCGTTTTGCTGCGACCCGGCCTTGTTGCTCCGGAGTTGCCTCGCTGATCTCGCGTTCGAGGCGTTCGATGCGTGCCGACTGCTGCTGATTCATCGATCGCTGCTGAGCGGCCAATGTGTTGAGCTGAGACGCTGAGAACTGGATGATGAACGTCAAGAACCACAGCAGCACGGTGCCAATGACGCACGCGAGCGTGCTGCGCGTCACTACTGCAAGCAGGGTCGAGAAGCTGAACAGGTAGATGAACTGGAGAGTTAGGAGCGGGATCGCCCAGAGCATCCCGTGAATCCACGCGCCGAACTTCATTCCGATGAGCACGTACGCGAGGGTCACTCCGACGATCGACTGCAGGAGCACAAACAAGACGGCGCCGACAATGCGATAGACGAGCATGCGAGCTCGACTGATCGGACGTGCGAGCGAGAGTTCGATCGCGCCGCTCGACAGGAAATCGGGCAAGATGCTGGCGGTTGAAACCACCGCGAGGATCATCGCTCCCCACGACAACCAGTACTTCAGAAACACGTCGTTGAACATGTACGCGATGAACGCGCCCATGCCCGGCGTGTTCGATGCGATGAGCGGATTCTCCCAGGTGTCAAAGAACAGGAACTTGATGCCGTTCTTGTTGAATGAGTAGGTGCCGAACAGTGCAAAGGCGGCAATCGTCGAAAGAACCATTGTCAGACGAAAAAGATGGCGGCTTCGAAGCAGCCGCAATGAGTCGAGCAGAGTGGCATGCAACTGCATGATCATCGGGTGGCCTTTCCGTCGCTGCCGCTATCTCGAGGCGTGCCCATGTCCGCGCCCGGGCGGAGGGTCTCGCCCGTCGCCGGATCGACGATCGCCTTCATGAACAGGTCTTCGAGTGTTTCACGCACGGGGCGCACGGCCTTGACCGTCAGGTTGGCTTGACGCAGGGCGTCGATCAGCGGCTGGACCACGGCCGAGTCCTCCGTCGCGACGCGGATCGTCGTGCCATCGACGACGAGCGCGATGTGACGGTCGTGCGCGAGTTCCGTTCCGCTGTTCGCTTGGCCGGTAGCGGCGAGGATCATCGCGCCGGTCGTCGGGCCCGATGTCGGGCCGGAAGCGGCGTCGGTGTTGGGGCGGGAGGTGGGGGGGGCGGCATCCCTGGAGGTCAGCAGCGCGAGCGGGCGGATCGCCGCGGCGATCTGCTGGCTGAATGCACCGGGTGAAGTGGGGGGACTGTCCGGCGCGGCGCCCGTGGGCGGGCCGACCTCGATCTCGTAGCGCCGGCTGTTGCGGGTGAGTTCGTCGATGGTCCCCTGCGACGACACGCGCCCCTGCACGAGGATCGCGACGGTATCGCAGAGCATTTCGAGTTCGCTCAGCAGGTGCGAGTTGAGGAAGACCGTCTTGCCCTGGCGCTTGAGTTCGTAGAGCACGTTGCGGATGTCGCGCCGGCCCACCGGATCGACGCCGTCGGTGGGTTCATCGAGCAGCACCAGTTCCGGCTCGTTGATGAGCGCGTTGGCGATGCCCAGGCGCTGGCGCATGCCCTTGGAGAATCCCTTCACTTTGGCCTTCGACCAGTTCGAGAGGCCCACGAGTTCCAGGAGCGGGCCGATGCGCTTCTTCCGGTCGGACCGCGGCACGAGGGACATCGCGCCGAAGTGGTCGAGGATCTGTTCGGCCGTCAGGTATTCGGGGAAGCGGTGGTGCTCGGGCAGATAGCCGACGCGCGCGAGCGTGGGCTTGTGGCCGACGCGGTGCCCGAGCATCTCGCCCTGGCAGGTCGTCGGCCGGATGACGGTCATCAGGATTTTGACGAGCGTGCTCTTGCCCGCGCCGTTGGGGCCCAGCAGGCCGAAGATCGAGCCCTTGGGAACACGCAGGTCGATGCCCCGCAGGGCGTGGACCGGCTTCCTGCCGGAGCGGTAGGTTTTCGAGACCGCCCGCAGGCTGATCGCCAGGTCGCGCGGGTCGGTGACGAGTTCGCGTGGATCGGGCATGGGCAAGGGGGGCGGTGGCGGATCCCACAGAATGCGTTGAACGGGGAAGAGCCCACAGGGTATTGCCGGACCTTGTTGGGAGGTCAGGGGACCATCTTGCGGGCGACGATGTGGAAAACGTGCCAGTGCTTGGGGCGCTGGCCGGCGAGGTCGTCCTTCTCGTCTTCTTCGAGACGCTCGAAGGTGAAGTCCTTGAAGAGGTGGTCGACCTGCGCGCGGGTGTGGGGGATGGTCAGGCCGCAGCGTCCCCAGGAGTCGCGCTCGCCGAAGAGTTGGCCGGCGAAGCGCCCGCCGGGTTTGATGGACGAGACGATCCGACGCCAGAGGTCGTCGAACTGGTCGCGCGGGCAGAACGGGATCGCGAAACTGGAGTTGAGGAGGTCGCAGGGGACAAGCCGGGCGTCGGCGAACGAGGCGATCTGGGGGCTGACGCGCACGGCGTGGTCGACGTCGAGTTGATCGAGGAGCATGTCGATGCCGCGCCGGCTCTGGTCGATGGCGACGACGCGCCATCCGCGTCGGACGAGTTCGAGGGTGTCGCGTCCCTCGCCGCAGGCCAGGTCGATCGCGAGGCGCGGCACATCCGCCCCGGGCTGTTTGTCGAAGAGTTCGAGGGCGTGAAGGAGCGTGGCGCGCGGGCCCTTGTTGCGGGAGAGTTCGAAGTAGCCGTCCCAGTCGCCCTCGAACGCGAAGTCCTGGAGTTTCCGAGGGCGGTCGGTCGCGGCGGGCGGCGCCGTTCCCAAACCCCAGGCGCGCAGGCCGGCGGGCGGTCGGGGTGGGTCGGACGAGGCGGGCGGCGTCGGGTCGGGAACGGTCATAGGCTGAGACGGATGTACTCGAACCTGCGGGACTTCGTGGAGGCGCTGTCGGGGGCTGGTGAGCTCAAGCGTATCAGCACGCGCGTTTCGCCGGTGCTGGAGATCGCGGCCGCCGCCGACGCGGCGTCGAAGTCGCCCGCGCCGAGTTTGCCCTCGGCGAGCGCCCGACGGACCGACCCGCGTTTCCACGCGCTGGGAGGCCCGGCGCTGCTGTTCGAGAATGTCGAAGGCTCGGACGTGCCGGTGCTCATCAACGCCTTCGGCAGTTACAAGCGCATGGAAATGGCGCTGAACTGCGAGGAAGGCGGGTTCGAGGCGATCGGGCGGAAACTGGGCGAGTTGGTGAAGCCCGAGCCGCCGCGGTCGTTCGGGGAATTGGTGGGCAAGGCGCGCGAACTGCTGCCGCTCTTGCGAACGCCGCCGAAGCGGCGCAGGGGGATGGGGCTGTGCCAGGAGGAGATCGTCGAGGGCGAGGCGGTGGACCTCACGCGTTGGCCGCTGATCCGCTGCTGGCCTCTCGACGGTGACTTCGCGGCGCTGGGGTATCCGGCGGGCGTGAACGACGGCGTGCCGGGTCTGGGAAGCGGGAGCGCGTGGGACGCCGCGTACCGCGGGCGCTACATCACGCTCGGCGGGATTCACACGGTTCATGCCGACGACCGCGACGAGGCGAAGCCGAGCAGCCACAACATCGGCATGTACCGGGTGCAGTTGCTCGGGAAGCGCACGATGGCGATGCACTGGCACATGCACCACGACGGCGCGCGGCACTGGCGCTCGTGGAAGGCGCTGGGCAAGCCGATGCCGGTGGCGATCGCGCTGGGGGGTGAGAGCGTGCTGCCGTACGCGGCGACGGCGCCCCTGCCGCCGGGGATTTCGGAACTGCTGCTCGCCGGCTTCCTGCACGGGCGCGGGATCGAGATGGTGCGCGGACGAACGGTGCCGCTGTGGGTCCCTGCGAACGCGGAGATCGTGATCGAGGGGTACGTCAGCGCGGAAGCCGGCGGCGTGGGCTTCGATCCCCGTTCGGGCGAGCCGCTGGGGCCCGGCGCGGTCTTCGAGGGACCGTTCGGCGATCACACGGGGTTCTATTCACTGCCGGACCGGTACCCGGTGCTGACGGTGACGGCGATCACGCATCGGCGCGACCCGATCTACCCAACGACGGTGGTGGGGCCGCCGGTGCAGGAGGACTATTTCCTGGGCAAGGCCACGGAGCGCGTCTTTCTGCCGCTGCTCAAGACGATCGTGCCGGACATCGAGGACTACGACCTGCCGCTGTTCGGGGCGTTCCACAACTGCGCGTTCGTGAAGATCCGCAAGCAGTACCCGCTGCAGGCGCGCCGGGTGATGCACGCGGTGTGGGGCGCGGGGCAGATGAGCTGGACCAAGAGCGTGTTCGTCGTCGACGACGACGTGGACGTTCACGACACGGAGCGTGTGCTCGCGGCGGCGGCGGCTCGGTGCGAGCCGTCGCGCGACATCGAACGCGTGCGCGGGCCTCTGGACATCCTCGACCACGCCGCGCCGTGGCTGGGAGCGGGCACCAAGTTCGGGCTCGACTGCACGCGCAAGGTCGAGGGCGAGCAGGCGGGCAGCCGCGCTGCGTTGGTCGAGCGCGCCGGCGTCGATTCCGGCGCAGCGGAACGACTGTTGCAGGCATGCCGCACCGTCGAGGGAGTTCGTGACGCGGCGTGGCACGCGGGTGGCTGGCTGCTGGTCCGCGTGGAGAAGCCGCGCGCCGGGGCGGGGCGTGCGGCGGGCGAGGCGCTCGCGCGACTGTGGCGGAGTGAACGTTCATTGCCCGCGCCGGCGTTCGTCGTGCTCCTGGGCGACGAGGTCGACGTCCGGAACTTCGACTCGGCGCTGTTCCACTGGCTCGCCCACAGCGACGCCGGACGCGACGCGTGGGTGGTCCCACCGGGAGACGGCGCGACGGGTGAAGGCGGCACATGGATGATCGACGCGACGCCGAAGTTGCCGGGCGATGAGCGGTTAAGCGGCGGCGAGCGTGAGCCGGTGCGCCCGTGGCCGCCGTACCTGCGCGTGGACGGGGAACTCAGCGCGAGGGCGCGGCGACTGCTGGAGAGCGGTCCGGCGTCGCGGCGGTCGTGAAACGCCCGTGGGTGTTTCCGCCGCCCTGTGCCGGGGCGATGGGGCGGTGGATTTCAACGACGAGCGTGTCGTCCTCGATGGGGCCGGCGCGGTGGCGGTCGACGGCGCTGATGACGCTGCGGGCGTAACTGCTCCCGCGGCCGGTCTGGGTGTGCATCGAGAGGATGCGGCGCAAGCCCGCGATGCCGAGCATCTTGCCCTCTTCCGAGCGGACCTCGATCGCGCCGTCGGTATAGGCGATGAGCGTGTCGCCGGGGGCAAAGGTGCGGGTCTGCTGGCAGGGATCGAAATCGCTCCCCGCGCAGGCGCCCAGGACAAAGGAGGTCGAGTCGAGTTCATCGATCGTGCCGTCGCAGGCCGCGATGAACGCGGGGGGGTGGCCGCCGGAGGCGTACTCGAGGACGTTGCGCTCGAGGTCGATGCGGATGCAGAGCGCGGTGACGTAGACGGAGTGGCGGGCCAGGGTCAGGTGGACATAGCGGTTGAGCGCGGTGAGCACCTCGCCGGGCGAGGCGTCGGGGCTCTCGGCGAAGAGCCGCTCGATCTCGCCGTAGAGACGGTTGACGGTGAGAGCGGCAGCGATGCCGTGCCCGGTGACGTCGACGACCAGGACGTTGAAGGCACGCGGGCCTTCGGGTCCGTCGATCGAGCGCGCGAAGAGGTAGTCGCCGCCGATCTGGCGCATCGGCTCGTAGAGGTAGTCGAAGCGGAGCGGCCCGTCGCTCAGCGGGGGCGGGAAGAGGGCCTCGTGCAGGCGGCGGGCGTCGATGAGCTCACGCCGGATCTCGCGATAACTGCCCTTGAGCTGCTCGACAGCGAAACGGTCGCGGAAGCGGCTGAAGCGCCACGCGGAGACGGCCAGGCCGGGCACGGCCGCGGCGGGGAGGATCAGGAGCGTGAGCACCGTCATGAGCAGCGATCGGTGCCCGAAGACGAGCATGACGAGCGCGTTGAGCAGGAGGAGGGGGACGACGGCGCGGAGGCTCTCCCGGGGTTTCCAGGGGAGGAACAGGCAGGCGAAGAAGTGGGTGATGAAGACGGCGACGGCGCCGTAGATGCCCAGGCCGAAGGCCTTGGACCCGCCGAGGTCGAAGACGGAGCGGTGGGCGGCGTGGGCCGCGTCGAAGAGAGAGACGACGTTGGCGAGGACCTGGATCGAGCCCGACGCGATGACGAGGACCATCGCGGTGCGGAGGATGCGCTGGGGCGTGATGTTCCTGCGGAGGATGAAGACCAGGGCCCAGGCGTAGAGCCCGACGCGGATGACGGCGGACCAGTGGGCGATGAGCGATTCGTTGTCGGCGGTCTCGAGGGACCGCTGGCTGACCTCGCTGGCGATGAGCACGCCCGCGACGACGGCGAGTCGCAACAGGACGATGAACCCGATGACGACGCAGCAGTAGGAGATGAAGCGACGGCGCAGCTCGCGCGCGTGCTGGGCGTCAAAGGCCTTGCTGTAGTCGCTGGTGTTGAGGCTCAGCCCGCTCATTGTTCATCGTGGGGTGCGTCCTGCCCCGGGCACCCACTTGACGTCTCCTCGACCATCATCATTGGCCACCCGAGCCAGGACGAAGAGCAGGTCGCTCAGCCGGTTGAGGTACCGCAGCGTCTCGGGGTTGGTGCGGACCGGTCCCCCTCGGTCCTGATCAATGAGCGTCGTCACCGCACGCTCGGCGCGTCGGACGACGGTGCGTGCGACGTGGAGCTGGGCGGCGAGGTCGCTCCCGCCGGGGAGAACGAAACTGTCGAGCGGGGCGAGGCGCTGGTTGTGCTCATCGATCGCCTCTTCGAGGCGGGTGGTCTGCGCGGGGATCACACGCAGCCGATCGCCGTTCCGTTCGCCCTCGAGGATCGTGCAGCACAGGTCGGCGCCGACGTCGAAGAGATCGTTCTGGATGCTGACGAGCAGCCGATGGATCGCGCCCGCCAGCGGGGTGGCGGCGCCCTGCAGGAGGCGCTTTGCGGAGATCACGCACAGACCGATCGCGGCGTTGGATTCGTCTACGCTCCCGTAGGCTTCAACCCGGGGATCCGACTTCAGGACGCGCGAGCCGTCGCCGAGCCCGGTTGTTCCATCGTCGCCGGTCTTGGTGTACACAGTAGAGATCCGAACCATTCACTCTCCTGATCGGGGCGCTTGGGAGGCGCCGCAGTGGCGCAGTGGAGTGTACCGGCGAGTGGTGCCGGAACCCCTGTTTGTTTTCGCTCACCCTGAAACGTGGGTATGCTGGAGCACCTGTGAACGGACTCACGAGTCGATGGATGTGCCGTCTCCGCCGCGCGCCGCTCGGTGCATGGTCGGGGCTGGGCGGGGCGGGTTCGCTGGTCTCTCGCGTGCTGTTGGCGCGCGAGATGACGGACCCGCAAGCCTGTGCCGCGTACGTGAATCCACGCCTGAGTGCGCTGCACGATCCGGCGTTACTGCCGGATATCGACGTCGCGACGGATCGAATCCTGGGCGCGATGAGTCGGGGGGAGCGCGTCGCGATCTACGGCGACTACGACGTGGACGGAGTAACGGCTACAACGATCCTTTATCGCACGCTGATGGCGCTGTTTCCCAATGGTCATGCGGATCGAGTTGTCACCTATATCCCCCACCGAATCGACGAGGGTTATGGGCTCAACGTCGACGCGATCGAAGAGCTCGCCAAGGCCGGGTGCGGCGTCGTGGTGAGTGTCGACTGCGGCGTGAGCGCACACGGGCCGGCGCGACGGGCACGGGAACTCGGCGTCGATCTGATCATCACGGACCACCACAACCCTCCGGCGTCGGCGGCGGACCTGCCCCCGGCGTTCGCCGTCGTTCACCCGCGCCACCCGGCGAGCGTGTATCCGTTCGGTGAACTGTGCGGCGCGGGCGTCGCGTACAAGCTCGCGTGGCGTCTGTGCGCCAAGCACTCGGGCGTGACAGAGGCCGGCGGGCGGTTGCCCGCGGATCTGCGGACGCTGCTGGTCGATCTCCTGGCCTTCGCCGCGCTGGGCGTGATCGCCGACGTGGTGCCGCTGGTGGATGAGAACCGGGTTCTGGCGCGGTTCGGGCTGGAGCGGGTGAAGCACTCACCGTTCATCGGCCTGCGGGCGCTGGTCGAGGCCTCGGGCCTGGCGGGGGAGGAAGTCGATTCATCGGCCGTGGGGTTCAAACTGGCGCCGCGACTGAACGCGGCGGGGCGGCTGGGGCATGCACGCGACGCGCTGGAACTCTTCACAACGAGCGATCCGGCACGCGCGGCGGAACTGGCCGCGCTGCTGAGCAGGCAGAACCGGGAGCGTCAGGCGGTCGAGAAGCACATCAGCGATCAGGCGGCGGAAATGGCCGTCGCCGCCGGGATGGACAGGCCCGACCGGCGCGCGATCGTCCTCGCCCATCCGGATTGGCATGCGGGCGTGGTGGGCATCGCGTGCTCGCGGCTGGTGGAGCAGTTCTGTCGCCCGGTGATCCTGATGCAGCAGACGGGCGAGGATTGCCACGGCTCTGCGCGATCGATCGAGGGTTTCAACCTGCACGAGGCGATCGGCGAGTGCCGGGAGCTGCTGACCTCGTTCGGCGGTCACGACATGGCCGCGGGCCTGAGGTTGCCGGCCGATCGGCTCGGGGCGTTCGTCGATCGGTTCACGAGCGTCGCCAACGAGCGTGTCACTGATGAGATGCTGCGTCCGAGTCTGCTGGTGGACGCCGACGCATCGCTGGGCGAACTGACGCTGGGAGCGGTGAAGGAACTGTCGGCGCTCGCGCCGTTCGGGCGCGGGAACCCCGAGCCGCGCGTACGGCTCGCGGGGGTGCGATTGGCCGAGTCGCCCCGATCGATGGGCGCTCACGCCAAGCACGTGTCGCTGACGCTCCGGGCCGAGGGCGCGACGTCGGCGGGCGTCGGGCGCGCCGGCGCGCGCGGCGCCGGCGATTCGGCGCTGGTGCGTGTGGTGGGTTGGAACTGGTCGAAGCACCTGGAGGCGGCGGGCGATCCGCTGCGGGCGGGCACACCGCT
>CALMQD010000014.1 GCA_937871415.1 uncultured Phycisphaerales bacterium
CGATGACTTCACCGTGCCGGCCGGGCAGAGATGGGATCTCGACTCGGTGACGCTCTTTGCGTTCCAGGCTTCGCAGACGACGCCGACGGTCACGAGCATTCGGATCAATCTCTGGTCAGCAGCGCCGTTCAGCGCCGGCTCACCCAACCCGCGTCCCGATCCGCTGCCACAGCCGACGCTCGCCGCGGCGCTGGTGCTGCCGGCGGGGCCGGGCGCGTTCGTCGCCCATCGCGAATCGTCGAGTTCAACGAACACGGTGCGGCCGGTGTATGCGTACACGGTGCCGCTGGACGGGCTCGCGGATCAGGGCGTGCTCGACCCGGGAACGTACTGGCTGGAATGGTCGTTCGAGGGATCCGCGAGCCCGTCGTCAAACGTATTCGTTCCGTTGGTCACGCCGCGGAGTCTGGTGAGCAATCCCAATGCGCGTCTGTTCAATGCCCTCAACTCCGCCGACACACGGGACTGGTTCGAGGGGCGGGAAGGGTTCGTCGCGGGCGTGAGCGACGGGCGCGCGTACGAGTTGCCGTTTGTGCTCGGGGGCACCGTGGTTCCGCCGCCGGGGTCCGGCGTCGCGTTCGGGCTGGCGTTGGCCGGGCGCGCGGTGCGGCGTTCGCGCCGGCCAAGAGACAACCGCCGCCCTGCGGGGACGGCGGTTGCGGTGCGTTCTCGTTAGACCACTGCGCCCTGGATCAGGCGGTTTCCTTGCGCTTGACGCGCAGATCGACCAGGCGCCTCGGGTGCTCGACGTGCTGCTCGTCGATGATGTACTCGGCGCCCTCGTTGCTCATCTCGGGCAGGTCGTACATGAGCCCGATCATCACCTCTTCCATGACCGCACGGAGTGCGCGGGCGCCGGTCTCCCGCCGCATCGCGCGCCGAGCGATGGCCCGCAGCGCACCGGGCGTGTAGGTGAGTTTCGCGTTCTCGAGGCCGAACATGTGCTGGTACTGGCGCACCAGCGCGTTCTTCGGTTCGGTAAGGACGTTGATCATCGCCTCTTCGGTCAGCGGCATCAGCGGCGCAAGCACCGGCAGGCGCCCGACCAGTTCGGGGATCATGCCGAACTCGATGATGTCGTCGGCCGAGACCTGCGACAGAAGCGCCGAGCGCTCCTGCTCTTGCGCGCGCGTGTCGGAGACGTCGGCGGTGAAACCGATCCGCTTCTTGCCGAGGCGCCGGCGGATGATGTCCTCGATGCCGACGAACGTGCCGCCGCAGATGAACAGGATGTGCGTCGTGTCGATCTGGATGTACTGCTGCTCCGGGTGCTTGCGTCCGCCCTGCGGTGGGACGTTGGCGACGGTGCCCTCGAGCATCTTCAGGAGGCTCTGCTGCACGCCCTCCCCCGAGACGTCGCGCGTGATGCTGACGTTGTGGCTCGTCTTGCCGATCTTGTCGATCTCGTCGATGTAGATGATGCCGCGCTGGCACGCCTCGACGTCGAAGTCGGCGTTCTGCAGCAGTTTGAGCAGGAGGTTCTCGACGTCCTCGCCCACGTAGCCGGCCTCGGTCAGCGTGGTCGCGTCGCCGATGGCGAACGGCACGTTGAGGATGCGAGCGAGCGTCTTGGCGAGCAGCGTCTTGCCCGAGCCCGTGGGACCCATGAGCAGGATGTTGCTCTTGTCGAGCTCGATGTTCGAGTCTTCTTTCTCCGAGTGGATCAGACGCTTGTAGTGCGCGTGGACCGCGACCGACAGAGCCCGCTTGGCCTGGTCCTGCCCGATCACGTATTG
>CALMQD010000015.1 GCA_937871415.1 uncultured Phycisphaerales bacterium
TGTCGCGCGAGTTGGCGCCGATCGCGGGGCGCGCGGGGATCGCGCTCTCGTTCGTGACCACCGGGCAGGAGGTGCCGGACCACATCGAGCCCGGGCGGGCCGACCGGCTGGCGCGGGCGGTGCTCGACAACCGGCTGCCGGTGACCGAGGGCGAGCGCCGGCGCGGCGCGGGCGAGGGACGACCGGAGTGCGCCGAGGCCGCGAGCGCGCAGGCGGTGCGAGCATGAGCCCCGCGGACCTGGACCATGAACTCGACGCGGTGCTCGCCGATCCGCTGGCGCGTACCGCGCGTGCGGGGATCGGCGCGCCGCTCGCAGAAGGGCGCGACGATCAGGCGACGCGCCTGCGGGCGCTGGTGAGAGAGCACGAGATCGCGCCGGGCGATGGCGGGGCCGGGGCGTCGATCGAGGAGCCGCTGTTCGAGCCGTTCGCGGGCGTTCGGCCTGCCTGGCGCGGGGCTTTGGCTGCGCGGAGCGGCGCGGAGGACCGCGCGACGCAACCGGTGCGTTCGCATCGCGCACGACTGATCGCGGTCTCGTCGGGCAAGGGCGGCGTGGGCAAGTCCAATATCGCGGTGAATCTAGCGGTTGCGCTGTCGCAGCGCGGCCTGCGCGTGGTCCTGCTCGACGCGGACCTGGGCACCGCCAACGCCGACGTGCTCTGCGGGCTGATGCCGGTTGCGCGACTGGAGCACGTGGTGACGCCGCTGCCGGTGCACGACGGGGGGAGGCGGACGCTCGGGGATATCGCCGTCGCCGCGCCCGGGGGGTTCCGGCTGATCCCGGGCTCGGCGGGAGTGGCGCGGATGGCCGACCTGGGCTCGGAGCAGCAACGGGATCTGCTGGAGCAGATGTGCAGGCTCGAGGACGACGCGGACGTGATCATCGTCGACACCGGCGCGGGCGTCGGTCGGCACGTCATCGAGTTCCTGCTGGTGTGCGACGATGCGCTGGTGGTGACGACCTCGGAGCCGACGGCCCTCGCCGATGCCTATGCGCTGATCAAGTGCCTGCACGGTGCGCGGCGGGAGTCGGCGGCGACTGCCGGTCATGAGCACGGGCGCGTGAGCCTGGTGGTCAATCAGGTGGCGGACGGGCACGAGGCGCGGGCGGTTCACGCGCGGCTCGACGGGGTGTGCCGGCGCTGCCTCCGCGAGAGCGTGGCGTTCGCGGGCTCGATCGCGCAGGATCTGCGCGTGCCCGAGGCGGTTCGGGCGCGTCTGCCGTTCGTGCTTCACGCCCCGAGGGCCGAAGCCACACGCGATCTGCGGCGTGTCGCCGACGCGCTGGCTCTACAGGTCGAGCGCCGGGCGGGCCCGGCGGTTCCGGCCGGCGCGGCACGCGCTTCGCGGCTGGCGCGGTGGCTGCGGCGGGCCAAGGACCGGGAATAAGGCCGCGAATCTCGATCGGTCGAAGATCTTTGAACGCACTGAAGTCGTCTCCGGAAAGTGCCGAAGTGTGTGCGGGCCGGGGGTGAAGTTACGAGGCTATCGCTTTTGACACCGGGCGTCGCTACGAAGGTTGTCAGCGCATCGTGCGGGCTCAGCGCCTTCGCGGTCGCGATCGTCGCCGGGCTGGCGGTCGACAACCCGTTCGAGGCGATCCTGACGCGCGCGATCGTCTCGCTCATCGGGGGGAACGTGGTGGGTTTCATCGTCGGCGCGATCTGCGAGCGCACGATCACGGACGCGATCGCGACGTACAAGTCGACGCGTCCGATCGGCGCGGCGTCTGTTGGGGGAATGAACGGGAACGGCGGCTCGACCGCTCGATCGGGCGGCGCGATGAGTGATGCGGTGCAGTCTTCGAGCGCGGCGCGCGGAGCGCCCGCGTCGTCGTGAAACTCTTGAGTTTTTCCACAGGATGTACACGTGCAGTTTGTTGTTGCCCGCTTGAGTTTTTTCGTGTACATCTAGCGTCGGCCGTTGCCATGGAATCGGCGGCGCGCCAGGACTTCTTCGCTCGGTCCAGGGTTGACGAGCGGTCCGATCTTCGGCCGACGCGCAAGCGGCGGCCCGTCCGAATGGTCAAGGAGCAGGCCTCATGTCCCGCATGCGATCTTCGAGCGTCGCCGTACCGTCCCGCAGTTCGGGGCGATACGCCGCCGAGCACGCGCAGCCCTCGAACAAGCCGTCGCAGTACGACAAGATGTCGGCGCGCGAACTCTGGAAGCTCTACCGCAAGAGCCGCCCGCAGGACCTGCGCAACTTCCTCATGGAGAAGTACCTGCACCTGGTGCGGTACAACGCCGAGCGCATCTACGCGCGTCTGCCCGACGAGGTGGACCTGCAGGACCTGATCTCCGCGGGGATGTTCGGGCTCATGGACGCGATCGACGCGTTCGACCTCGAACGCGGCGTGAAGTTCGAGACCTACTGCGCGCCGCGCATCCGCGGTGCGGTGCTCGACGAGTTGCGGTCGATGGACTGGGTGCCCCGCCTGGTGCGCCACCGCACGGCGAAGGTCGAGAGCGCGCGCCAGCGGTTCGAGATGGCTCACGGGCGTGCGCCGACCGACGACGAGCTCTCGAACAAACTGCGCATCAATGGCGAGGAGTTCACCAAGCTCAAGCGCGACTCGCAGGCGGTGGGCACGTTCTCGCTCACGCGCAAGTGCTTCCAGTCGGACGGGAGCAAGGACGTCCGCGAGATCGACGTCATCAAGGACGAGAGCCAGCGCAACCCGTTCCAGGATGTTCAGCGGCGCGACGTGCGCGACCTGGTGACCAAGGGCCTGTCGCGGGCGGAGCGTCTGATCGTCATCCTCTACTACTACGAGGAGATGACGATGAAGGAGATCGGCGCGACGCTCGACCTGTCCGAGTCGCGCGTGAGCCAGATGCACTCGTCGATCCTGGCGCGCCTCAAGGCCCAGATGCAGTCGCGCTCCCGCGAGCTCGAACCTTCGAACTGACTCTCGCGGCGCCCCGGGAGGGTCCGGGCTTCCGGCGCCAACGCCCGGCGGCCGGCCCGCGGGGCACAGTTCCAGCCTCTTCTCCGACCCCCTCGGTTGCTGTTCGAGGGGGTTCTTCATTGCGCCGGGCGGGGGCCGGGCGGGGGGACCGGGGCGCGCGGGACGATCGGCGGCGGGCCCGGGGACTTCAATAGAATGGGGGCGTCGGAGGTGTGATTGTCGACGGTCGTGCCCATCCACGCGGCGGTGATGCTGGGGTCGAACCTCGGGGCTCGCGCGGCGAACATCGCCGGTGCGGTGATCGCCATCGCCTCGATCCCCGGGACGCGTCTGCTCGCGCGGTCGAGCGTGCGGGAGTCTGCGGCGATGATCCCGCCGGGCGAGACGCCGCCCGGCGCGCACGCGGGCGTGGGGGCTGCGGCCAAGCCGTACATCGAGCGGGGGAAGCAGGGCGGGGCGTACCTGAACGCGGCGGTGCTGATCGCGACGCGCCTTTCGGCGCGCGACCTGGTCGGGCAGTTGCAGCGGATTGAGGCGCGGTTCGGGCGGGACCGCGCGAGCGAGACGAGTCGATGGCTGCCGCGGACGCTCGACCTGGACCTCATTCTCTTCGGTGACCAGGTGATCGAGGAGCCCGATCTGCGCGTGCCGCACCCGGGGATGCACGAGCGGCTGTTCGTTCTGGAGCCGCTGGCGGAGATCGCGCCCGCGATGCATGTGCCGACGCGCGCGGGCGAAGCGCCGCGGCCGGGCCGGACAGTGCTGGAGATGTTCGAGTCGCTGCGTCGA
>CALMQD010000016.1 GCA_937871415.1 uncultured Phycisphaerales bacterium
TCCGATCTGTAAACGAACAGGGCCGCGTCGCTTGGACGCGGCCCTTGAAGCTCCCTATCCACAACTTCCTCGAACCGTTTCTCTCCGATCA
The DNA here is from genome assembly GCA_937871415.1 of uncultured Phycisphaerales bacterium. Classification (GTDB taxonomy): domain Bacteria; phylum Planctomycetota; class Phycisphaerae; order Phycisphaerales; family UBA1924; genus JAHBK01. The sequence goes on from CALMQD010000016.1 coordinate 92, forward strand.
TTGTGGAGATTTGGCCTGAAAAGGCCGGTATACGCGCGACGACAGGATGTCAGAGCACAATCCGAAGGAGCCAATCGGACTGACGTTTGGCCGGGCAGAACCCCGTTTCTGATCTGCCAGCGGGGTACAAATACTCCAGTGCCGCCCAAAGGCGTCACTTGCAGTGTTACGGAGTTACCGGTGCGAGAGCGTGCCCGGCGGCACCGGACGAAACGGCCAACGCCGAACCTCCGCCAACAGGTTCCCCGCGTGCGATCGAACGAAAGTCGCAGGGGGCCGACGTCGAGAGACGCGGTGATGGCCCACCGAACAACGGAATCGCCGGTTTGGGGGGCCAAGTCTCAAAGTCTCACGTTCTGCGATCTGCGGGCCAGCGACCCCAGACGATTCGGGATGCCCAACCTCTTCCGCCGCCTACTCGATGTCCTCGCCGGGTCTACGCAGGCCGACCTGCGCCGCCAGATCCAGTACCTGAAAACCGAGAACGAGGTGCTCCGTTCGAAGATCGACGGCCCCGTCCGGGTCACACACGAGGAGCGTTCGCGGCTGGTCCGCCTGGCCAAGCCGGTCGGGTCGGCTATCAAGGCGCTGGTTTCGATCGTGAGTCCGCAGGCCTTCCTGCGGTGGATTCGGGACGCCGACAAGCGGCGGCCCAAGAAGAATACCGGACGGAAGTCGGGCAGACCAAAGTCGCCTGAGCAGATCAGGCGGCTGGTTCTGAGGCTGGCCAAGGAGACCGGCTGGGGTTATACGCGCATCCTCGGCATTGGGCGCCGAGACGCAGCGGTAGTCGCCCGGCGGGTATCGCTTGACGTTGAAGAACGTGTCCATCGGAGCCCTCATGGCCTCGATGGCTGGCACGTTGCTCATCTGCACGCGCGTCACCTCGGTGGTGATGAGCGAGTAGCCGTAGATGTAGGCATCCTCGGCGATGGCCTTGGCCTCATCGGGGGTGACGGTTTGCGCCGGCGCGATGGCCGCGCACGCGGCGACCACGGCAACGGTGATGAACGCGGGACTGAACAGTCGCATGGGGGTATTCTCCTTGTGCGGCGAGTAGGTCACGAGTGTGCGGCCGCCGGGCTGCGGCCCGGAACGCCCCTTCGACGCACGCGGAAAGGATGGCCCCGATGGATAACGCGGTCGCGCTCGTCCAGGCGTTCCTCAGACTGCATGGGTACCTCACTGTGACCGAGTTCCCGATCGTCCGCCGCGCGCGCCACGGCGGGTACCAGTCCATCACGGACCTCGACGTGCTCGCCTACCGGTTCCCGGTCGGACCGCGGCGGCGGGAGAAACGTGTCTGGTTCACGGACCCCGAGGCGGATCGCCTGCTCGACGCTCCGGCGCGCGGAGCGGACATGATCATCGGCGAGGTGAAGGAGGGGCGGGCCGAGCTCAACGCCGCGGCCCTGGACCCCGATGTCCTTTGGGAGGCGCTCTACCGGTTCGGCTGCTGCGACCTGGACGAGGCAGACGGCATGGTGACCGAGCTGCTGCGTCATGGAACGGCACGCTCGCGCCACGGCCCCGCCGTCCGGATGGTGGCCTTCGGGTCCGCGCCTTCGATGCAGCCGGACCGCCGCTACCACGTCGTGCTCCTCGGAACGCTCGTCGAGCAGATCAGGGGGTTCATCCGCGCCCACTGGGAGGGCGTCCGGGCGGCGGCGTCCAAGGACCCGGCGTTCAGCTTCCTGCTGATGCTGGAGAAAGCGGCTCGGAACGGTGAGGACTCTTCCGCGGCGAACGCGGCGACTCCGGACGACGCGGCGGGGCGAGCCTGAGCGACCCGCCGGCGAGACACGGGGCGGCGCGGGCGCGGATGTTGTCGGCTACGCTCAATATGCAATGCTGAACAAAGCGATCAAGATCGTGCTGGTGCTGGTCATCCTCGCGGGCGTCGCGGTGGCCGGGGTGTACTGGTGGAAACGGCTCGATTCGCAGGGAACACCAGCGGGCTTTCTGACCGGCAACGGGCGCATGGAGGCGACCGAGATCAACGTGTCCACCAAGCTCGCGGGGCGCATCGAAGAGATGCTCGTGGATGAGGGCGACTTCGTCGAGGCCGGGCAGGCGCTGGTCAGGATGCAGACCGACGTGCTCGTGGCCCAGCGCGCCGAGGCGGTCGCGCAGCTCCAGCAGGCGCGGCAGGCCGTGGCCACCGCCACCGCGCAGATGGCGATGCGCGAGGCCGACCTCGCGGCCTCGCAAGCCCTGATCGCGCAGCGGGAGAGCGAGCTGAGCTATTCGCGGCGCCGACTGACGCGGTACGAGTTGGCCGGCGAGAAGAGCGCCACTTCGGTTCAAGAGATCGACGAAGAGCGCACGCGCTCGCTCGTGGCGGAAGCGACCTTGACGGCCGCCAAGGCGCAGGCGACGGCCGCGCAGGCGGCGATCGAGGCGGCGCGCGCGGAGATCGCCGGGGCGGAATCCACCGTTCATGCCAGGGAAGCGACGGTGCAGCGCATCGAGGCGGACATCAAGGACAGCGTGCTCGCGTCTCCACGCGCCGGCCGCGTGCAATACCGCATCGCGCAGCCGGGCGAGGTACTCGCCGCGGGGGGGCGGGCGCTCAACGTGATCGACCTGGCCGACGTGTACATGACGTTCTTCCTGCCCGAACAGGTGGCCGGGAGAGTGGCGATGGGAACGGAGGTGCGGCTGGTGCTCGACGCAGCGCCCGGGTTTGTCATTCCCGCGGAGGTCTCGTTCATCGCGAGCACTGCCCAGTTCACGCCCAAGACGGTTGAGACGGCCGAGGAACGACAGAAGTTGATGTTTCGGGTGCGGGCGCGAATCTCGCCCGATCTGCTCCGGAAGCACCTTCATCAGGTGAAGACCGGTGTCCCGGGGGTCGCGTGGATCAAACTGGATCCCGCCGCCCATTGGCCCGCTGATCTTACCGTGAAGGTGCCGGAGTAGCGTGTGAACGATGCCAGCCCGTCCAGTTCGGTTGCCCGCCTTCATGACGTTGCCTTGCGCTACGGGCGAACGATCGCGCTGTCCGGCGTGAGCCTCGACATCCCGGCCCGCACGATGGTGGGTCTCATCGGTCCAGACGGGGTTGGCAAGTCGACCCTGCTTTCTCTCATCGCCGGCGCCCGCCGGGTGCAGCAGGGGATGGTGGAGGTGCTGGGAGGGGATATCTGCCGTTCGTCGCACCGCCGCGATGTCTGCACACGCATCGCCTACATGCCCCAGGGCTTGGGAAAGAACCTCTACCCCACCCTCTCGATCGAAGAGAACCTGCAGTTCTTCGCCCGACTGTTCGGTCAAGACTCGGCGGAGCGCCGCCGGCGCATCGATGACCTGACCAGGAGCACCGGGCTGTTTCGATTCCTCGATCGGCCCGCCGGCAAGCTCTCCGGCGGCATGAAACAGAAGCTTGGGCTCTGTTGCTCGCTCATCCACGACCCCGACCTGCTCATCCTCGACGAGCCGACAACGGGCGTCGATCCGCTGGCGCGCCGGCAGTTCTGGGATCTGATCGCGCACCTGCGCCAGGACCGCCCGGAGATGAGCGTGGTCGTCGCCACCGCCTACATGGAGGAGGCCGAGCGATTCGACTGGCTCGTGTCCATGGACGAGGGGAAAGTCCTCGCGACCGGCACGCCGACCGAGCTTCACGAGCGGACGGGGACGGACTCGCTGGAGGCGGCGTTCATCGAGCTATTACCGGAAGAGAAGCGGCGGGGCCACAAGCCCGTGCAGATTGCGCCGTTTGTCGGCGGCGAGGCCGACGAGATCGCCATCGAATCACGCGGTCTTACCAAGCGGTTCGGTAACTTCGTCGCGGTCGATCATGTCACCATGCGGGTGCGGCGCGGCGAGATTTTCGGCTTCCTGGGATCCAACGGCTGCGGCAAGACGACCACGATGAAGATGCTCACCGGGCTTCTGCCCGCGAGCGAGGGCGAGGCGGAACTGTTCGGCCGGCCGCTCGATGCCGGCGATCTGGCCACGCGGGGGCGTGTCGGCTACATGTCGCAGTCGTTCTCGCTCTACAAGGAGCTCACCGTCCGGCAGAACCTCGTGTTGCACGCGAGAATCTTCAGTCTGCCGGCCGGCGAGATCCCCGGCCGGGTGGCGGAGATGGGTGAACGCTTCGGGCTGACCCGCGTCATGGATGCGCTCCCGGACAACCTGCCGCTGGGGATGCGCCAGCGGCTGTCGCTGGCGGTGGCCATGGTGCATGGGCCGGAACTGCTCATCCTCGACGAGCCTACTTCAGGGGTCGATCCAATCGCCCGCGACTCACTTTGGGCGCTGATGATCGAGTTGTCGCGTCGCGATCGGGTGACCATCTTCATCTCGACACACTTCATGAACGAGGCGGAGCGCTGCGACCGCATCTCGTTCATGCACGCCGGCAAGGTCCTCGTCAGCGATGCCCCCGCGGACATCGTTCGCGAACGCGGCGTGGCGAGCCTGGAGGCCGCGTTCATCGCGTACCTCGTTGATGCCGGCGCGGAGACGACGCACGCCGGCGCGGCAGCCGCCGCGACACCACGCACAGCCCCTGCGACGGATGAGCTACCTACCAGCCGAACCGCCGTCCATCGTTCCGATCGGAGCATGTTCAGCGTGCAACGCGCACTGAGCTACTCGCTGCGCGAGGCTCTCGAACTTATCCGAGACCCCGTCCGTGGCGCACTTGCCCTCCTTGGCAGCATCGTCTTGCTGCTTGTCATCGGGTACGGCATCACGATGGATGTTGAAAACCTCTCCTACGCCGTGCTCGACCGGGACCAGACGGTGCTCAGCCGCGACTACACGATCAACCTCTCCGGCTCCCGGTACTTCACGCAGCGCCCGCCCCTTGCCGACTACGCCGAGCTCGACCACCGGATGCGCACGGGCGAACTCTCCCTGGCGATCGAGATTCCGCCCGGGTTCGGGCGCGACATCGAGCGTGGCGACCCCGTCGAGATCGGCGCGTGGGCCGACGGCGCGATGCCGCAGCGTGCCGAGACCGTCCGCGGGTACGTTCAGGGGATGCACCAACTCTGGCTGCAGGAACAGTACCGGAGACGCGGGATCGACGTCGCCGCCAACGCCACAGTCGAGTCCAGGTACCGCTACAACCCCGACGTGCGAAGCCTGCCGGCGATGGTCCCCGCCATCGTGCCGCTCATGCTCCTGATGATCCCTGCAATGCTCGCCGCACTTTCCGTGGTGCGGGAGAAGGAACTCGGATCGATCATCAACTTCTACGCCACGCCGGTCACCCGCGCCGAGTTCCTGCTCGGCAAGCAACTGCCCTATATCGCCCTCGGTGTGGTGAACTTCCTGCTCATGGCCGCGCTCGCTGTGACGATTTTCGGCGTGCCGATGAAGGGGAGTTTCTGGGTGCTGCTGCTGGCGTCGGGGCTCTTTGTAGGCTTCGCGACGGGGTTCGGGCTGTTCGTGTCCACGCTCGTGCGCGGCCAGATCGCCGCGATCTTCGCGACGATGATCGCCACGATGATCCCGACCATCCAATACGCGGGGCTCATCAACCCGGTCGCATCGCTGGAAGGGATCGGCGCGGCGATCGGCCGGGTCTACCCCGCGACCCACATGATCATCGTCAGCCGCGGTGTGTTCAACAAGGGCCTCCGCCTGCACGACCTGCACGACGCGTTGTGGGCGATCGGTCTATCCGTTCCTGTCATCCTAATCGCGGCCGTGGCGATGCTCCGGAAGCAGGAGCGATGATGAAACAGCACCCGCTCGTCATCATTGCCCACTTGGGGGTCAAGGAGCTCCGCGGGCTCTTGCGCGACCCGGCGATGCTCTTCCTCATCGTCTTTGCTTTCACCGCTGCCATCTACACGGCCGGCACGGCGATGCCCGAGAGCATGCACAATGCGTCCATCGCCATCGTGGATGAAGACCGGTCCGCCCTGTCGTCGCGCATCATTGCGGCGCTCCAGCCACCGTACTTCACGCCACCGCGCCATGTCTGGCTGGACGAGGCCGACGCGGGGCTCGACGCCGGGCGTTTCACGTTTGTGCTGAACATCCCGCCCAACTTCCAACGCGACGTGCTGGCGGGCAAGGCGCCAGCGGTCCAACTCAACGTCGACGCGACGCGGATGAGCCAGGCGTTCTCCGGCAACGGGTATGTCCAGCAGATCGTGCAGGCCGAGGTGGACGAGTTCGTCTCCGGCGTCCGCGCCAGGCCTCGGACGCCCGTCGAACTGGCCCTGCGGATGCGGTTCAACCCCAACCTCCAGCAGTCGTGGTTCGGTTCGCTCATGGAGATCATCAACATGGTCACCATGCTGTCGCTCATCTTGACCGGGGCCGCCCTCATCCGTGAGCGAGAGCACGGCACCATCGAGCACTTGCTGGTGATGCCCGTCACGCCCGCCCAGATCATGACGGCCAAGGTCTGGTCGATGGGCTTGGTGGTGCTCGTCGGCGCCGCGTTCTCGCTGACGGTCATGGTCCAGCGTGTGCTGCATGTCACGGTGCACGGCTCGGTCGCGCTGTGGCTCCTGGCCGCGGCGCTACACCTGGTCGCGACGACCTCGATGGGCATCTTCATGGCGACCGTGGCGCGGTCGATGCCGCAGTTCGGACTGCTTGTCGTGCTGACGATCATCCCCTTGCAGTTGCTCTCCGGCGGCACGACCCCGCGGGAGAGCATGCCCGAGGCGATCCGCACGCTCATGCTCGCGGCCCCCACGACCCATTTCGTCTCCGCAAGCCAGGCCATCCTCTACCGCGGCGCGGGCTTGGAAATCGTCTGGCCCCAGCTCGCGACCGTGCTCGGGATCGGAACGGTCTTCTTCACCATCGCTCTCCGCCGCTTCCGCGGCACGCTGAACCGGATGGCGTGAGCCGCGTGTTGCTGTGGCATGCTCCTCCACGTCCGATTCACCGCTTCAGACCCGTGCTGGGACAACAGCGGCTGGGGAATGGGAATGCCGATCATCGAGAACAACTTCGAAGGGAGCGACTTCTGATGTCAGCATCCGTCATTGCAACGTCCGTTCTCCTCGAATCCACCGACTTGCGCCGCGGCTGCTCCGGCTCGAGCGACATGGTGACTCCCACCGTCGTGTCGGCTCCGCGATTACGAGTGTGGCTTCACCGCACAACCGCGTGCCTGCTGTTGTCGGCATCGCTTGGAGGCTGTGGCTCCGCGCGTGGACGGCACCCACCGCCAGAAGCGATCGCCGAGTCCGTTCAGGTTGTTGGCATGCCGAGTAATGTTCGTGACTGGGGTGATCGATCCAGTGCCATCCTTCAGCAGAGTTTACTAGGAGCGGCGGCACAGGCGGATCGCGCGTTCGGCATGGACGTGCCCATAGACGGCTTGGCAATAAGCGGTGGTGGTTCATACGGGGCCTTCTCCGCAGGGGTGTTGTGTGGGTGGACAGACTCCGGAACCCGCCCGATGTTCGGAACGGTCACCGGAGTGAGTGTCGGCGCCATCATTGCGCCGTTCGCGTTCCTTGGGCCTGAGTACGACGAGCGTCTCGAGGACATGGCGAAGTCCGCAACGACGGACAACCTTTACCGGATGCGCAGGTGGACTGAGGCATTGACAGGTGACTCGGTGGCGGACACCGCGCCGCTTCGGCGATTCGTTCAGCGGTACTTTGACAAGGAGGTGCTGCACGCCATCGCCGTCGAGCACCACAAAGGCCGCCGGCTGTTCATCGCAACGACGAACCTCGACGCCAACCGCCCCGTCATCTGGGATCTTGGCGCGGTCGCTGCCAGCGGCTCTCCCCAGGCTCTCGACCTGTTCCGAGATATCATCATGGCGTCGGCCGCGGTGCCGGTGCTCTTCCCGCCCGTGTACATTGACGTGGAGTGTGATGGCATCGTCTACGACGAAATGCACGTTGATGGGGGTGTGACGTCCCAGGTTCTTTTGTATGGAAGCGCCGTGTCGAGGCACGATGTCGTGCGTGAGTCCTCGCCAAACGCGCCGAGCGCCACCTATTACGTTATCCGCAACGGCAAGTTCGCAACCGACTGGGCACCCGTGAGGCCAAGGGTGCTGGATATTGCATCTCGATCTATCAGCCGGATCATCCAAGCCCAGGGAGTTGGGGACTTGTGGCAGGTGTACGCGGCATGTCGCAGGGATGGCCTTGAATTCAGGCTCGCATTCATTCCCGATGAAATCGCTCTCCCTACCGATCCTGAGTTCGATACCGGTGTCATGGCGGACCTGTTTGAACGTGGCCGCACGTTCGCACGCGAGGGTTATCCATGGCGCACCGAACCCCCCGGACTTCGGAGCAATGGACCGTATGATGAGGCGAGACCGGGACCATCTGGTTCAGGCCGCGGACCGACGAATCCCCTGTGCAGAGCCGTTTATCAACACGCCGGGCGCCCATGATGAATCCGTCTACGCACGAACCCGTGGCGAAGCCTGACCCGGCCCTCGTGGTCGCCGCCTTCACGCAGACGTCGGAGAACATCCGCCACATCCGAAGCGAGCGCATCTGGTTTGCCAACGCCTACGGCGCCATCGTCGCGGGCGGGCTGGCCCTCCTCCCCCGCGATCTGAGCATCGTATCCAATCGCCGCGTCGTGCTCGCGAGCCTGGTTGTGCTCGTGCTGTTCTCCGGGGTCGCGCTGGCGTGCAGCATCCGACTGGTGGCGGAGCTTCGCACCGCCCTGGCGAACCTAGCCCGAATCGCCTCCGACAACGGGATGGACCGGCTTGTCGGTGACATCGACACGCCCCGGTCATTCGGCGCCCGCATGCCGATGCGCTGGGTGTTCCCGATCTACTTCTCGATCACCACGGTCTGCCTTCTGGTGCTGCTGATCAGTCACCTGTTGGCCTGAGCCGCTCCCCGGATGGCATGAGCAATGGCCAGAGAGGCGATGCGCCGCAGGAGTCCCGGTTGGTCGAATCCATCAAGTCTCCACACGCCCAGCCGTCGCCCGCCCTCGCGGTAACGCGGCGCTGGAGCGTGGTGGTCGTTCTGGTATCCGTCATGGCCGCGTTGCTGGTCTACGCCGCGCTCCCGCGGGATATGGGCGAACTCGGGCGTCGGGCGGTCGGGATCGCGGTCTTCGCGGCGGCGCTGTGGGCGACGGAGGCGATCCCGCTCTTCCCCGCCTGGCTCAGCATCGTCGGGCTCGATGTGCTGCTGCTCTCGCGCGGGGGGGAGCGGCGGGCTGGCGGGCACGGGCAACCTCAGCTACACCCAGTTCTTCGAGCCGTTCGCGTCGAGCACGGTCATCCTGTTCCAAAGTGGGTTCCTGTTGACCGCGGCGGTGCAGAAGCACGGGCTGGACCGCGCGATCGCCTCGCAGTTGGCGCGGCCGTTCGTCGGCGACTGTACCGACTCGTCATGGCCGTCATCCTGACGACGGGGTTCCTGTCGATCTGGATCAGCAACACGGCGACGGCGGCGATGATGCTGGCGATCGTGACGCCGCTGGCGCGGAATCCGGCCACGCCGCGGCGGCTCGGGTCGCGCCACGCCGCGGTTACTTTGTTTGCCGCCGCTGATGCCATTCGTTGCCTCGCCTCGATACCATCAGCATCTGACGTGCATCATCGCCGCGACGCCAAGCCGCCGCGTCGCTTGGAGTCTGCCCATGACGCGCCCAATGACACCAAAGTCCACTCATGGTCATACCATTCGTAGATCGGCTTCGGGAGGAGCACAGTCCGGCCCGCTCAGTTCGCGCGACCTTGAACTGATCGACGCTTATTGGCGCGCCTCGAACTACCTCTCCGTCGGGCAGATCTACCTGCTGGACAACCCGCTGCTGCGCCAGCCGCTGAAACGCGAGCACGTGAAGCCGCGGCTGCTCGGGCACTGGGGAACAACGCCTGGGTTGAACTTCATCTACGTTCACCTGAACCGCGTCATCAAGCGCGACGACCTGAGCGTGCTCTACATCGCCGGCCCGGGACACGGAGGCCCCGCGCTGGTGGCCAATGTCTACCTCGAGGGGACATACTCGGAGGTCTACCCCAACATTTCGCAGGACGAGGAGGGGATGAAGCGATTGTTCGTCCAGTTCTCCTTCCCGGGCGGCATCCCCAGCCACGTCGCGCCCGAGACGCCGGGATCGATTCACGAGGGCGGCGAGCTCGGCTACGCGCTCTCGCACGCTTTCGGCGCGGCGTTCGACAACCCCGATCTCATCGTCGCCTGCGTCGTCGGCGACGGTGAAGCGGAGACGGGCGCGCTGGCGACGAGTTGGCACTCCAACAAGTTCCTCAATCCCGTGACCGACGGCGCGGTGCTGCCCATCCTGCACCTGAACGGGTACAAGATCGCCAACCCCTGCGTGCTCGCCCGCATCCCCCACGAAGAACTCGATGCGCTCTTCCGCGGCTACGGCTACGCGCCGATCTATGTTGAAGGGCACGAGCCGGAGAAGATGCACCAGTTGATGGCCGCGGCGATGGACAAGGCGTTCGCCGACATCCGCGCCATCCAGAACGACACCCGGGCCAAGGGCTTCAAGCAGCGGCCGACCTGGCCCATGATTGTGCTTCGATCGCCCAAAGGCTGGACCTGTCCGGCGGAGATCGACGGCAAGAAGTGCGAGGACTACTGGCGGTCGCACCAGGTGCCGCTGAGCGAAATGGGCAAGCCCGAACACGTGAAGGTGCTGGAACAATGGCTGCAGAGTTACCGTCCGAAGGAGCTGTTCGGCAAGAGCGGCCGGTTGAAGCCCGAGATCGCCGAACTCGCGCCGACAGGCGAGCGACGGATGGGCGCGAATCCTCACGGCAACGGCGGGCTGCTGCTGAAGGATCTTCGCCTCCCCGATTTCCGCAGCTTTGCTGTTGAGGTGACGGCGCCTGGCGCTGCCAATGCCGAATCCACCCGCGTGCAGGGCAAGTTCCTCGCCGAGGTCATGAAGCTGAACCTGGGCGCCAAGAACTTTCGCCTCTTCAGCCCCGACGAGTGCGCCTCGAACCGATGGCAGGACGTGTTCGCCGTCACCAATCGCGGCTTTGTCGGCGAGACGCTCGACATCGACGACCATATCGCCCCCGACGGACGCGTCATGGAGATGCTCTCCGAGCATCAGTGCCAGGGCTGGCTCGAAGGGTACCTGCTCACCGGCCGCCACGGCTTTTTCAGCTGCTACGAGGCGTTCATTCACATCATCGATTCGATGTTCAACCAGCACGCCAAGTGGCTGAAGGTCTGCAACCACATCGCATGGCGGCGGCCGATCGCGTCGCTGAACTACCTCCTCTCCAGCCATGTGTGGCGGCAGGACCACAACGGCTTCAGCCACCAGGATCCCGGCTTCATCGATCACGTGGTCAACAAGAAGGCCGAGGTTATTCGCGTCTACCTGCCTCCCGACGCCAACTGTCTCCTGAGCGTCACCGATCACTGCCTGCGCAGCCGCAACTATGTCAACGTTGTCGTCGCCGGCAAGCAGCCCGCTCCGCAGTGGCTCACCATGGACCAGGCGGTGAAGCACTGCGAGGCGGGCCTGGGGATCTGGGAGTGGGCGAGCAATGACA
>CALMQD010000017.1 GCA_937871415.1 uncultured Phycisphaerales bacterium
CGTCGAGGCCCTTGTTGATCTTGGGCCAAACGACCGCGAGCATGAAGGCGCACACCAGGGCGAAGACGACCAGCGTCGTCACCATAGTGGCTACCGCCTGCTTGCGGTTCTGGATAGCTCCGACGACTTCGTGCTCGCCGTGGCCGTCCGCCGCGTGGGCATCATGCCCGCTGGCGGCGCCGCCCTCGGGGGCGGCGTGGCTGGCGGCGTCGTGCATCGAATCGGCGACGTCGTGGGCGGCGTCCTTCACGGGCTCTGCGGCGTGGGCCGCGGCCGCCGGAGCGGACGTCGCGGGATCATCGGCGCGGGCGGGAACGCTCGAAACCGTGAGGGCCAGCGCGCCGGCGGCGAGAACGGTCAGCAGTCTGTGAAACTTCATGCGAACCTCCGAAGACCGACTCCGCAGAGTCGGATGGACGGGAACCGAAAGGCGCGCCCGCGGGCTTTCGTCCGCGGGGCGCTGAGAATCGTTGCGGATTACTTCGCGAGGAAGCCCGCGGCGACGGCGAACAGCGTCGCACCTTCGATGAAGACCGCGAGGATGATGCCGGCGGTCTGGATCTTGCCGGCGATCTCCGGCTGGCGCGCCATCGACTCGGTCGCGCCCTTGCCGATGAGGCCGATGCCGATGCCGGCGCCCAGGACGGCCAGGCCGCCGCCGATGACGGCCAGACCCTTGCCGTCCGTCGCGCCCGCGGCGGTCTGCGCCTGGGCGATGGCGGGGAGGGCGGCGATGACGCCGAGGGGAAGAAGCTTCGTGATCAGGGACATGCGTTTCCTTTCGAACGGGGACCGATTCACGGGGGCAGGGGGGAACTGTTCGGAGCATCCGACCACCGCGGCCGGACGCGAGGCCCGTCATTCACGCGATCACGCGTGCTCGTGGCCGTGGGCATGGGCGTGCCCGTGATCGTGCCCATGCTCGTGTTCGTGCTCGTGGTCGTGATGATCCATGAGCGCGATGAAGACGGTGGTGAGGAACATGAAGACGAAGGCCTGCATGAAGGCGACGAAGAGCTCCAGCAGCATGATGCCGAAGCCGCCGAGGACGCTGATGAGCGTGACAGGGCCGCCGACATACAGCGGTTCGGTGATCAGATAGCTTGCGAATCCAAAGAGTGTCGCGAGCAGGATGTGCCCGGCGGTCATGTTCGCGAACAGACGCATCGCCAGCGCGAAGGGCTTGATGACGATCTGGCTGAGCAGTTCGAGAAAGAAGATCAGGACCGAGGCCGGGAACGGCGCGCCGGCGGTCATGTGCGCGAAGTAGCCGCCGATGCCCAGGTGCCGGATCGCGACGAGGTTGAAAAAGAGGCCCGAAATGACGGCGAGCGTTGCGGTGACCCAGATGTTCTGTGTCGCCGTGCCGCCGATGGGCGTTGCGTGTTGATTCCATAGATCAGGCGAAACGAGGTGCACGATGTCGAGAAACGGCACGAGCCCGAGCAGGTTGTTGACGAGGATGAAGAAGAAGAGCGTCCAGAGGAACGGCATGAGCTTGTTGGTGCGGTCGCCCAAGAGCGGCCGCGCCACCTCCTCACGCAGGTACACGCAGATGACCTCGACCATGTGCGCGAACTTGTTCCGGGTGATGTACCGGTCGGTTCCCTGCGACTCCGGCCCGGTCTGCACCTTCGAAGCGACGAACCAGCCGACGATGATCAGGATCAGTCCGCTGAGCACCAGGTTGCCCTGGTTGCCCGACCACAGCCAGTAGCCGTCGGCGTTCTTGATGAACACGTGGTTGTACACGTGCGCCGCCGGGTCGCTCTCGGCGAGCGTCGGCAGGCCCGAGAGGCATGGAAGGAGGAGGGCGTTCAACGATCCGGACAGACTCAGCATGCAGCGTCTCTCCCGCCCGCCTGGGGCTGAGATGGGACATTGTGGACGGTCGAACCGGCATGGACGCCGGGGCTCGTGCGCCGGTTCAGCAGCAGCGCCGCGACGATCGCCTCGATCGCCATCATCATCAGCCCGCCGGTCAGGAGCGAGTACACCACCGGGCGTCGATCGATGTGCATTGCCTCGATCAGCACCATCATGCCGCCCATGACCACGAGCGTGCGTGCGAGCGAAGCGCCCATGACCACCAGGCCCCACCGTTCCCGGGTGACCAGCGGCGGCCCCATCAGCGGCGCGACGCACACGCCGACGCTCAGGACGAGCACGCCGACAATCGCCAGCAGACCGCTCTCACCCGCGCCGGTGCGGACCGCGACGAAGGCCGCGCCGATCGCGCTCAGTAAGCACCCGCCGCCCGCAAAGAGGGCATAGGGCGTGCGGTACGGGTTGGTGTGCTGGGCAGTCACGGGCTGAGGGATGAGCGGAAACCGACGGGAAATCCTTCCCCAAAACACTCCATGCGAGAGGGCGTGCGCACGCACGCCGCGCGGGCGGAAAATGGGGGCCCGATCGTAGCTTCAAGGAGTGCGTTCGGCGAGTGGCGGGGTGTCGGTCGGGGGACCGCACGACGCCCGACTGACACCCTAACTGCGCCCGAAGCGCTTCTCGAGCTCCTGGATCGTCAGCCGGATACTCGTGGGACGCCCGTGCGGACAGTTGCTGCTCCGCTCCACGTGCTCCCGGAGTTTGAGCAGGTCGGCGATCTCCAGATCGCTCAGCCGGTCGCCGGCCTTGATGGCGGCCTTGCAGGCCATCATGTCGAGCACCTCGTGCACCGCGGCCTCGCTCGCGGGGGCAAACCCGTCCGCGTCGGCGCGTTCGAGGAGGTCGTGCAGAAACTCGCCAGGGTCTACGCCGCGTTCGAAGAGGAAACTCGGGAATGCGTGCACGCCGACGTCGGTCGCGGAGATCGGCTCGACGCTGATGCCCAGGCGTTTGAGCAGCGGGGCGAGATCGTCGACGCGTGTGACCTGACGAGGTTCCAGACGGACGACCGCGGGCATGAGCAGCCGCTGGCTTTCGAGCGCACCCTCGCCCAATCGCAGCAGCAGATACTCGAACATCGCGCGTTCGTGCAACGCGTGCTGGTCGACGATGAGCAGGCCGGATTCGTCCTGGGTCACGATGTAGCTGTTGTGCACCTGGAGCAGTCGCGACGCGGGGCGCGGCGTCGGCGACAGTTCGCTCACGGTTCCGCCCTGCGCGAGCGCCGCAACGCCCCCGGACGCCGGATCGTCGCGCAAAGGCGGCCTCGCAACGAGGGGTGTCTCACCAGCGTCGCGTACGGGCAGAATCTCATCCGGCGGCTGCGGCAGGCCCCCATCCCCGCTCGGATCGGAGGGGACGCCGGGTTTGCCTTCGATCTCGGTGTTGATGGGCGCGAGCGCCTCGCGCACCGCGTCGTAGTTCAGACGCTCGCCGCGTGTCTCGGCCGCGGTGGGCGCTTGACGCTTGAAGAAGTCCGCGAAGGCCCGCGCGGAGTTCGCCGCGTCGAAACCCGCCGGACTTGCGGCACCCGGGCCCGGCAGGAAGGACCCTGCGCCCGGGGCGGAGGGCGCTCCGTTGCCGTGCCTGCCGAAGGCGTGCACCGCCGGCGTCAGGTCGGCCGCCCGGAGCGCATCTTTGACGGTGCGCAGCACCAGCGAATGGACCATGGACTGGTCGCGGAACCGCACCTCGCTCTTGGCGGGGTGGACGTTGACATCGACCGAGCGCGGGTCCATCTCGATCATCAGCACGGCGGTGGGGTACCGACCCGGTTCGATCAGGCCCCGGTACGCCTCGCGGAGCGCGTGCTGGATGGTCTTGTCGCGGATGGGGCGGCCGTTGAGGTAGACGTGCTGACTCTTCGCCGTGGCGCGAGCGATCGAGGGCAGCCCGACGAGGCCCCACAGTGCCACGCCGCGCGCGTCATCAAAGCGATCGGCGTGCACCTCGAGCATCTCATCCGCGAGTTCGTTGCCCAGTAGCGCCAGGACGCGCTCTCGCGGCGACTGATCCGGGGGGACTTCGAGCGTTCGCCGACCGTCGCACAGGACGGAGAAGCCGATCGCCGGGTGCGACATCGCCAGGTCCAGGGCCATGTCCACGCAGTGGCCCTGCTCGGTCGAAGGTGTTCGGAGGAACTTGCGGCGCGCGGGCGTGTTGAAGAACAGATTCCGCACGCTCACGCTCGTGCCGACGGGGCCCGGCGCGGGCTTCACCGGCCCCGCGGTGTCACCCTCGATGTCGATCTGATGAGCGCCCGCATCGGCGGCGGTCCGCGACCGCAGCGACAGGCGCGAGACCGAGGCGATCGAAGCGAGCGCCTCGCCGCGGAAGCCCATTGTCGCGATGTGGTCGAGGTCTTCGGCGCTGCGGATCTTGCTCGTCGCGTGCGGTGCGATGGCCAGGGGGAGGTCGTCGACGCCGATCCCCGTGCCGTCGTCGGTGATGCGCACGAGCTCGATGCCGCCCTGCTCGAGCTCGACCGTGATCCGGCGGGCTTTCGCGTCGAGGGCGTTGTCGATCAGTTCCTTGACGACCGAGGCGGGCCGATCGACGACCTCGCCCGCCGCGATCTGGTTGACGACCAGCGGCGGGAGTTGCCGGATGCTCGTGGGGCTGTCAGTCGCAGTGGACATGACCCGGAAGCGTACGGGCGCGCCGGAACCACGGTTCGCCGCACCATGAGGGCGGACAACCGACAGGCCGAACGGCGCCTATGGCCTTCTACAGTCGGTCATGAGCAGCATCTTCACGCGCATCATCCGCGGCGAGATTCCGTGCCACAAGGTGTACGAGGATGCGTTCGTGTTCGCGTTCCTGGACATCAGCCCGCTCTCGCGCGGGCACACCCTGGTGGTCCCGAAGGAAGAAAAAGCGCAGGTCGACCAGTTGTCGGACGAGGCCGCCGCGGCGATCGGGCGAGTTCTGCCCCGCATCTGCCGCGCCGTGCTTCAGGCGACCGGGGCGCCCGCGTACAACATCCTGCAGAACAACGGCTCCCTCGCCCATCAAGCCGTGTTCCACGTGCACTTCCACATCATTCCCAAGTACTCTGACGGCGCGGGGCTGGGGATCGCGTGGCAACCTTCTTCGCTGGATCGGGAAGAGGGGGCGCGGTTGGCGCAGCAGATCGCGGCGATGACCTGACGCCCGCGCCGCACGTCGCCGGCCGTTCACTCCGGGTCGATATCGAACGCCAGGTCGACCGCGACAGCGTGGTGCGTGATGGCGCCGGCGCTGATGCGTTCAACGCCCGTTGCGGCGATCGCCGCGACCGTTTCCAGTCGGACTCCGCCCGAGGCCTCGAGCAGGATGCCGAGATTGGATCGGTCGCGCAGGTCGACCGCCCGTCGGAGCAGTTCGGGCGTCATGTTGTCGAGCAGCACGATGTCCACGCCGCACCCGCCCGCGGCCAGGATGCACTCGAACTGCTCGAGCGAGTCCACTTCCAACTCGACGAACGAGAGCGGGCGGCGCTCTTGCGATGAGAGGGCCCTCGCGCGAGCCGCCGCGGCGGCGACGAACCGGGCAAGATCGCTCAACGGCACGCCGGTGATGTGGTTGTCCTTGAGCAGCACCGCGTCGAAGAGCCCGACACGGTGGCACATGGCTCCGCCGCAGCGCACGGCATACTTCTCCAGCACGCGCCACCCCGGCGTGGTCTTGCGGGTGTCATAAATGCGCGCCCGGCCGGCGCCTTCGACCCGCCGCGTGAACTCCGCGGCGAGCGTCGCGATGCCGCTGAGGCGGCTGAGCATGTTGAGCGTTGTGCGTTCGAGCGCCAGGATGCCGTCGAGCCGACCGGAGAACTCGGCCAGCACCGAGGACTTGGGTGCGAAACGCCCGTCGACCGTGTGTGTCCGTGCGATAACGCCGGGCGCGAACGCAGCCAGCAATCCGGGAAGGCAAGCCAATCCGCTGACGGTCAGGTTCTCACGTGCCACGAGCTTGGCGGTCGCCGTCGTCCCGGCCGGGACCGACGCAAGGGTCGTGATGTCCCAGCCCGGGGAGCCCAGGTCCTCCTCCCGAGCAAGTTCAAGCAGCCGCGCCAGGTGGGCCTGGCAGTCCAAGGCCGCGAAGAGGTCCGGGAGGGGCAGGGAGTTCAGGCGATCGACATCCACGGACGGGAGCGTAGCGGCTCCGGGACTTCGGCTACACTGCGCCGGGCGTGAGGGCGGGCTCAGCGGCGGGGGCGGCTTCACACGGACGTGCAGCGATGGCATCAATCAATCTGAACCGGACCGGGACGCCTGAGTGGACGCGCCGAGCCCTTGCTCGTGCGGCGTGCGCCGGGGCGCTGGCGGTGGTGGCCGCGAGCGGGGGTTGCCGCAAGGGCCTCAACAATGAACTGGCGGTCCGCAACGGCGCATCCGAGTGGTCGCCCGCGACCATCCGCGACCCGATGATCGAACCGCCGGCGGTCCGTGCAGACGGCACGCGCGAGGAGTACCCGGAGGCCGACCCGTCTTTGTTCTCACTGGAGCGTGAGAACTGGCCGGTTCAGCGCGTGTCGATCCTGAGCGCGCCGCCGGCGCACCAGCCGATCTACCACCGAGATGTCTTCGACAACACCACGATCGACCGGTCGCGCGGGCGGTATCCGACTCTCGAGAGCGCGGCCCAACTGAACAACCGCGAAGGGGGCCTGGCGCAGGTGCGCGAGGCGGTATTCGCGCCGTTCTTCGCCGCCGGCGACATCGTGCTCTGGCCGATCCGTGCGTCGTACAAGCGCCCCTGGTTTGCGACACGCGGCGGCGTGCAGGGCGGTCGGTATGAGCGGGGCCCGTCGGGCCGCTTCATCGCAGCGCCGGAGGCCGTCGGCGTGGCGCAGTTCCCCTTGGCCGAGATCATTCATGCTTCGCCGGACGAGCGTGTCGTGCCGCGCGGCAACGGGGCGGGAACTTCCGACAAGTCGCCGGGAGATGGCCGGCGCCCTTCGCCCTTCGAGTCGCCGCTGCACCCGACGCCTCAGCCTGCGCCGGCGCCGCAGCCGGGTGCTGCACCGGCCCCGTCCAGCACTGCACCCGAAACGCCGACCCAGCCCGCGCCGACCCCCGCCGAAGACGAGGGCAAGCCCGCGTCGCACATCGGCGCGAGTGATCCCCTGGGCCCGAAGTGAGCGAGCGTCGCCCGCTGACGCTTCAGTCGTCGTCGGGCATCACGCGCACGTCGGCCAGGACCATGAAGTGGTCGGAGTAGCGGGTCTTGAAGTCCGTCTCCGTCAGGCGACGTTTCGAGAGATAGTCCGCTGAAAACACCCGCTGCTTCGAGTTCGCGAACTCGGGCTGTCCCTGCGGCGGCATGATGCGGTCCATCGTGTAGCCCGCGACGTGCGTCACTTCGTTGCCTCTGTTCAGGTCGATCAACCCCGCGCCCACCAGCGACCGGATGCACGCCTCGCCGGCGTCCGCGGCGTTGGAGTCGCCCAGCACGACGACGTCCTGATCCGCGAACGCGGTGCGCACAGCCGGGAGCGCTTTCGCGAGGGCCTCGGCCTCGGCCGCGCGGTGCGACTCGAACTTGCCCCGGTAATCCGCCTTCATGTGCACCGGGATCAAAACGAGGTCGGTCCTCCCCGGCCCCGCGGAGAAGCGCATCGCGTGCGGAGGGCGGTTCCAGAGCGCCGTGCCCTGCGCCGAGCGGCCTTCCTCGATCGGCAGGCGGTGCGGGGTGCTGTGAAGCTGATCCCAGGGCAGACCGTCGGTGGTTTGCGCGGCGACCGCCGACGCATTCCACATGACGCCGGTGAGTTGGTCGCCCTTCGCGCGTCCTTTGAACAGAACGTAATCCCACGAAGCGCCGGTCTTGCCGGCAAGGGCCTCGAGCACCGCCTCCAGTTCCGGCGAGCGGATCGGGGAGCCCGGGGTGAAGGTCACGATCTCTTCGAGCGCGAGAATCTCGGCGCCGGACGCGGCGATGTAGTCGGCGAGATCTTCCGGACTCTGCGCCACGCCGCGGGCCGGGCCCGAGCGCTGATCGGGCTTGCCGAACCACTCGATGTTCCAGGTCCCGAGGACGAGCACATCGGGGTTGGGGTCGCGATAGGCGCCGGGCGCGGCCGTTCCGACGCCGCTCGGAGCCGCCGCCGCAGTGTTCGCCGTCGCCGCTGGAACTCCGCTCTCGCGGGCGTTGTCTGGGTTGCGCTGCTGGTTGGCCCTGTACCACGCCACCCCGATCGCGATGAGCAGGACGACGATCGTCGGAACGGTCTTGCGGTTGGAGCGGCGGCGGGCCATGAGTCGAGCATACACGTCCCGTGGCGATGCGCGGGTCACATGATGACCGCCCCCGGCGGCGACTCGACGATCATCCCTGACGGAAGTTCGATCATCGCCAGTCCGCTCTCCGCACTCAGACCCCTGAGCACGCCTTCGACCAGACCGGACGATGCGTTCCACCCGCCCCTCGGGGGTGCCGCGTTCGTCGGCCACCGGAGGGACACCGGCCGGTCGATTCCGACCATGCGTGATGTGAACGCCGCGGCCGGAACGCCCGTCGACGCCGCGGCCCCTGCCACATCGTGCAGCAGGCGGCCCGCGAGTGCCGCCAGATCGGTCTCGACGCCGAGCGCAGTCCGGAGCGTCGTCGCGCTGGCGCCGAGCGAAGAGGGCAGTTGGGATACCGGGAAGTTCGCGTTGATACCGATGCCGATGATGAGCCAGGGCGACGGGAGCGAAAGCCGTTCGATGAGGATGCCGCCGACCTTGAGCCACCCCTGGTGACCTGCGTCGAGAACCACCAGGTCGTTGGGCCACTTGAGCGCGAGGCGGGAATCGCGCAGCGGCGGCGACCCGAGTCCGGCCTCGAGCGATTCCAGCACACCCAGCGCCACGCGCAGGCTCAGGCCGGTGAGCACGCGACGCTCTTCATCGGCCGTGGATGGCAGGCGCCCGGCGATGGACAGCCACAATCCTCCGCGCGGGCTGACCCACGAACGGTCGAAACGCCCCCTTCCTCCGGTCTGAACCGTGGCTAAAAGCGCCGCGGGCGATGCGCTTTCCGGGTCGCGCTCCAGCCGGCGGCGCAGCTCCAGACTCGTCGAATCCACCTCCGCCACGGATTCGACACGGCGCGGCCAAGCCGGGCCGGCGGTGCCGGGCCCGGTGTTCCACGGAGTTTTGCCCGTCTCGTGTTGCACGGCGTTTGAACCGATAATCTGTAGGCGGACCCGGCCGCGACAGGGCGGGGACGACGCGAATCGTCATGACGATGCCCGACCCCACAACCCCGCTCAGAGCCGAGCAGCAACGCCTGCTCGACGACGCGATCCGCCGCGCTTCGGACTCCGCGAACTCCGGCGCGAACTGGAAGCGGTGGGGGCCTTATCTCAGCGACCGGCAGTGGGGCACGGTGCGAGAGGACTACTCGCCGGACGGCTCCTGCTGGACGTATTTCACGCACGAGCAGGCGCGCAGCCGCGCGTACCGCTGGGGCGAGGACGGGCTGCTGGGGATCACCGACCGCGAGTGCCGTCTGTGCTTCGGGCTGGCGCTGTGGAACGGTGTCGACCCGATCCTCAAGGAGCGGCTCTTCGGGCTCACGGGCCCGGAGGGCAACCACGGCGAGGACGTGAAGGAGGAGTACTTCCACCTCGATTCGACGCCGACGCACTCGTATTTCAAGGCCCTGTACAAATATCCGCAGCGCGAGTTCCCGTACCAGCGCCTCATCGACGAGAACGCGCGGCGGTCGCGCGCGCAGCCGGAGTTCGAGCTGCGCGACACGGGCGTGTTCGATGAGAACCGGTACTTCGACGTGCAGGCGGAGTACGCCAAGGGCGCGGACAACGACGTGCTCTGCCGCGTGACCGTGACCAACCGCGGCCCCGACGCCGCGACCTGTCACCTGCTGCTGCAGGCCTGGTTCCGCAACACCTGGAGCTGGGGCTGCACACACGAGGGGTGCTGGATCAAACCGTACGTGGGGCTCGTGCAGCCGGCACCCGTGCCGGGGCAGCACGAGGTCGAGACGGACCACGCCTCGCTCGGGAAGTTCCGCGTCTACTTCGAGTCGCCGGCGACCAGGCCCGCGACGATGCTCTTCACCGAGAACCACACCAACGTTCGCCGGATCTTCGGCGCCGACGACGGGGCGTTGTACGTCAAGGACGGTTTCCATGAACGCGTCGTCGGGGGCCGGCCCGGCGCCGTAAACCCGCAGATGCGGGGGAGCAAGTGCGCCGCGTGGCACGAGCTGCGTCTGGGTCCGGGGGAATCCGCCACGATCCGCGCCCGCATCATCGACGATACGCTCCGGCCCGTCGCGCTCGGGACGGGCGGGGCCGCGTTCGATCCGAAGTTCGAGCGGGTCTTCGCGGACAGGATCCGCGAGGCGGACGAGTTTTACCAGTACGGCCGGTTGGGCGACATGACCGAGGCCGAGCGCCAGGTCATCCGGCAGGCGTACGCGGGCCTGATGTGGAACAAGCAGTTCTACCACTACGTGGTGAAGGACTGGCTGGAGGGCGACCCGAACCAGCCCGTCCCGCCCAAGTCCCGCGAGTCGGGACGCAACGCCGAGTGGACGCACTTCCACGCGCGCGAAGTCATCTCGATGCCGGACAAGTGGGAGTACCCGTGGTTCGCGGTGTGGGACTTGGCGTTCCACTGCGTCGCGTTCGCCAAGGTCGACGCGCTGTTCGCGAAGAACCAGCTCCTGCTGATGATGCGCGAGTGGTACATGCACCCCTCGGGCGCGATCCCCGCGTACGAGTTCGCTTTCGGCGACGTCAACCCGCCGGTGCACGCCTGGGCGGTCTGGCGTGTGTACAAGATGACGGGGGAGAAGGGTGGCGCGGGGGGCCGGGCGCGCGACCGAGTGTTCCTCGAGCGCGCGTTCCACAAGCTGCTGCTCAACTTCACGTGGTGGGTCAACCGCAAGGACCCCGACGGGCGCAACATCTTCGGCGGGGGGTTCCTCGGCCTCGACAACATCGGGCTCTTCGACCGGGGGCGTCCGCTCCCCGGCGGCTGGACGCTCGAGCAGGCCGACGGCACGGCGTGGATGGCCTTCTACTGCGGCACGATGCTGTCGATCGCGCTCGAACTGGCGCAGGAGAACCCGGCGTACGAGGACGTCGCGAGCAAGTTCTTCGAGCACTTCGTCGCGATCACCGACGCGATGAACACCCTCGGCGGCACGGGGCTCTGGGACGAGGCGGACGGGTTCTACTACGACCACGTGCGGCTCGACCACCAGGCCAGGCCGCTCAAGGTGCGATCGCTCGTCGGCGCGATCCCGCTCATCGCGGTGGAAGTGCTGGAGCAGGAACAGATCGACCGGGTCAAGGGCTTCGGCAAACGGATGCAGTGGTTCCTCGACAACCGACAGGACCTGGCGCGGCACATCTCGTACATGGGGGCCGACGGGCACGCGCACCACGCGCACCGACTCCTGGCGATCCCCAGCCGCGAACGGCTCGAACGCGTGCTCAAGTACCTCTTCGACGAGAACGAGTTTCTGAGCCCCTTCGGCGTGCGGAGCCTGTCGCGCGTGCACAAGGACCACCCGTACGTCATGCACGACGCCGCGACCGGCGCCGAGCACCGCGTCGACTACGACCCGGCGGAAAGCACCACGAGCATGTTCGGCGGCAACAGCAACTGGCGCGGGCCCGTGTGGTTCCCGATCAACTTCCTGATCATCGAGGCGCTGGAGCGCTACCACCATTTCTACGGCGATGATCTGCGTGTGGACTATCCGGCGCCGGGGGGCGGCAAGCGCCGAGCGACGCTGCAGGAGGCCGCGGACGATCTGCGCGCGCGGCTCGTCTCGTTGTTCCTTCCCGACGCGCAGGGCCGCCGGCCGTGCTTCGGGTCCGATGCGCGGTTCGCGACCGACCCGCACTACCGCGACCTCGTGCTCTTCCACGAGTACTTCCATGCCGACACGGGCCAGGGGCTGGGCGCTTCGCACCAGACGGGCTGGACCGCGCTGGTGGCGCCGATGCTCCGCGACATCGTGAAAAAACGTGGCCGCCGGGGTGACCGGCCCGCCGGCGGCGTGTGATGCCCGTGCGATCGCGCGGTACGATGACGCCATGTCCACCCCCGCCACGCGAGCCGCCCCCGCCGCCAGCACCGAAGGACTTCTCGGCAAGCCGCCGCTGAGCGCCCCCTTCTCGGGCATCCTGAGCATGATCGGGTGCACGCCGATGCTGGCGCTGTCGAAGCTCGACACCGGGCCCGGGGCGCGCCTGTTCGGCAAGATGGAGCTCATGAACCCCGCGGGGTCCATCAAGGACCGCATCGGGCTGTCGATGATCGAGGCGGCGGAGAAGGACGGGCGGCTCAACCCCCACGCCGCACAGCGCCCGACGATCATCGAGGCAACCGCCGGCAACACCGGCCTGGGCCTGGCGCTGGTCGGACGCCAGCGCGGGTACAACATCAAGTTCGTCATGCCCGACAAGATGTCGCAGGAGAAGATCCAGCACCTGCGCGCGATGGGGGCCGAGGTGATCCTCACACGCTCGGACGTGGAGAAGGGGCACCCGGAGTACTACCAGGACATGGCCGCGGCGCTGGCCAAAAAGATCCCCAACTCGGTCTACATCAACCAGTTCGCCAACCCGGCCAATCCGCTCGCCCACTACGAGGGCACCGGGCCCGAGATCTGGGAGCAGATGCGGCACGTCGGCGGCGTCGACGCCTTTGTGTGCGGCGTCGGCTCGGGCGGAACGCTCAGCGGCGTGGGCAAGTTCCTCCGCGAGAAGAACCCGGACGTGAAAATCGTGCTCGCCGACCCGGCGGGCTCGATCCTGGCCCCGCTGGTCAACGAGGGCAGAAAGGTCAAGCCCGGCTCGTGGCTTGTCGAGGGCATGGGCGAGGACTTCGTCCCGGACATCTGCGACCTGAAACTCGTGAGCGAGGCGTTCGCCGTCACCGACCGTGAGGCGTTTCTGGCGGCGCGAGAGCTGCTCGCCAAGGAAGGGGTTCTGGCCGGTTCCAGCACGGGGTGCATCCTGCACGCGGCCCTCGCGTTCTGCCGCAAGCAGAAACCGAGACCGGACGGCCGACCGATGAACGTCGTCACGCTCATCTGCGACAGCGGCGCCAAGTACCTCTCGAAGATGTTCAACGACTTCTGGATGATGGACAACGGTTTCATCCAGCGCGAGAGGACCGACGACCTCCGCGACCTGATCGCGCGCCACGCGCCGTCGCTCGCGCTCACTCCCCGGGGCGACCTCGCGATGATCGCCGTGCAGGGACCGGGGGGGCGCGCCGCGGTCTGGCGGGCGCTGCCGAAGGTCGTCTTCTCGAGCACGCTCACCGC
>CALMQD010000018.1 GCA_937871415.1 uncultured Phycisphaerales bacterium
CCACACCACGGCGCCCTCGGGCTCGGTCGTCACCTTGATGGTGCGTTCCAGGCAGCCGCCGGAGAAGAGGGCCGCGCCGACGAGAGCGAACGCGACAACCGCGCGAGCAGGGTTGAATGGCAGGCTCATGGCCCAAGCGTACCGCGATTGCGGCGCGCGTGCGGGAGGAACTCAGCCACGTTCGCCCGAGTGGCCCGCTGGGCTGCGGGTCGCGGCGGCGCCGGTCGGCGAGTGCGCATTGGGCGGCAAGGCCGTGCCGGCAAGCGACGAGCGAGACTGCACCGGCGCAGCGTGACCATTGGGAACGGCCCCGCCCGCGCGCTCGCCCGGGTGGTGGGCGTGATGGTCGTCGAACTCGTCACCCCGGAACAGCGACCCGAGGTACACGCGCCGCACGAGGTCGTTGTTGATCAGTTCGCGCGGCGTGCCCTCCGCGAACTTCTTGCCCTCGTCGATGATGTACGCCCGGTGGCAGACCCGCAGCGTCTGCTGCACGTTGTGGTCGGTGATGAGGCACGCGATCCCGCGCTGCGCCAGCGCCCGGATCTCGCGCTGCAGGTCCTCGACGGCGATGGGGTCGACGCCGCTGAAGGGCTCGTCGAGGAGGATGAGTTTGGGCTCGGTCACCAGGGCGCGGGCGATCTCGAGTTTGCGCTTCTCGCCGCCCGAGCCGGTGTAGGCCATCTGGTGCGCAACGTGGGAGAGGCCGAACTGCTTGAGCAGGTCGTGGGCCCGGCGCTTGCGCTCCTGGCGGTGGATCGGGAGCGTCTCGAGGATGGCCAGCAGGTTCTGTTCGAAGGTCAGGCGTCGAAAGACGCTCGGCTCCTGCGACAGGTAGCCCATGCCGAGGCGCGCCCGCTGGTACATCGGCAGCGCGGTGATGTCGCGCCCGTCAAAGACCACCCGCCCGCCGTCGGCGTCGATCATCCCGATCGCCATGCGGAAACTCGTCGTCTTGCCCGCGCCGTTGCGCCCCAGCAAGCCCACGATCTCCGACGCCTCGACGTGGAACGAGACGTTGCTCACGACCGTGCGGCCGGCGAACGCTTTCTGCAAGTTGGAGGCCTGGAGCAGCGGCACGAGGCAAGTGTACGGGGGGACAAGGGGGCGAGTGCCGCGGCGGAACTCCGATCGAACCGACGCTAGAGACCGGTCCGCCGCCCGTACCCTTGGGCGTGCCGGAATCGCCGCACGATCCACCACCCCTGCACTTCCGTGCGCGCCACCGTCTGACGCACGCACTGGAGTTTCAGCGCGCCTTCCACGAGGGCGTGAAGCGGTACCGCGGCCCGATCGCGATCTTCGCCGTGCCCAACTCGCGCCAGGAGCCGCGCCTGGGGCTGAGCATCTCCGGTCGCGTGGGTTCCGCGGTGGTGCGCAATCACCTCAAGCGGCTCATCCGCGAGGCCTTCCGGCTCGACCAGCACGAACTGCCGCGATTGCCCGACGGCACGCGCTACGACTACGTCGTCACGTGCCGCCCGCACGAGCACCTGCCGCTGAGCGCGTACCGCAAGACGCTGCTGGACCTGGCGAACGATGCGCACCGACTCTCGCAGCGAGCGCCCAGGCCGGGACCGGCGGAAGATCGGGGGAGCGCATGAACGCCGAGCGCTCTTCGCACGCGGCAGCGCCAAACTCCGACCAACCCCGCACCGTGAACTGGCGGCGCATCGCGGCGTGGCCGCTGTTGGCGCTGGTCTACGCCTACCGCTACACGCTCGCGCCCCTCATGGGCGGGCATTGCCGCTTCCACCCGACCTGTTCCGCGTACGCGCTGGAAGCCCTCGAAACCCACGGCCCGCTACGCGGCTCGTACCTGACCGTCCGACGCCTGCTCCGCTGCCACCCCTTCGGCGGCAAGGGGTTCGACCCTGTCCCGCCGCGGCGCGGGGGGCCGCCGGATCACGCGTAGCACGGCGTCCGGCCGATCGGCGCGACACCCGGTCGAAAAAACGGACTTGCCCCGATGTTGGTGTAGACTTACTTTTTGGGCCCTCGCTCAGCCGGGCGGGCTTGGCCTTCGGCTTTCACTACCCATGTCCCGACTCCCCGCGGCCCAACGCCGAGAACAACTCCTGGACACCGCGGCGAAACTCTTCGCCAAGCGCGGCTATTCCGGCACGACCACGAGCGAGATCGCCAAGAGCGCGGGCGTCACCGAGCCCATTATCTACCGGCACTTCCACTCCAAGCGCGACATGTTCATCGCGCTCATCAAGCGCACAAGCGAGACGACCCTGCAACTCTGGGGGCACGAACTGGAGACGGCCCCCGACCCCGCCGAGCGCCTCCGCCGGCTCTTCGGCGCCAACCCCATGGTCGCCAACAAGGGCAAGGGCCTGTACCGCGTGATCGTGCAGGCGACGACCGAAGTCGACGACCCGAAGATCCAGCAGGCGCTCGCCGAGCACGTGCAGACGCTGCTGGAGTTCCTCGTGCGCGAGATCGAGCACGCCCAGGAGCAGCACAAGGTACCGACACGCTTCTCGGCCGAACTCCTCGCCTGGGCCCTCATCCACATGGGCCTGGGCTACGGCGTCCTGAGCGCCATGGGCGTGCAGCGCCACGGCATCGACGGACGCGGCGTGCACATCCGCGACATGCTCGCCGAACTCATGCTGGGCCCGCGCGAGCCGCACGGCAAGGGGTGAACCCCGAACGGGCTCGCGCGCCGCGGGCTTTGCACTTCGAGGAATCGGCCGCAACCGCAAGTGGCCCGCGGCAACCATCCTCCTCCCCCCCTGCTAGCCCCACAAAAACAACAA
>CALMQD010000019.1 GCA_937871415.1 uncultured Phycisphaerales bacterium
CGACACCCTCTTCGTTCATTTAGCGAGGCGTGCTCGGTCACTTCGGGCAGAGTCTCAATGTGCGTGAGAGCGCGCCGACGACTTGGATCCTCGCTCACACCACCTGCAACAGCCGCTTCGCCGTCGCCACGATGTCGTTGGCCGTCAGGCCCGTCATCTGCAGCATCTCCTGCGGCGTCTTGGCGCTCTTGGGGATCCGCTTCACGTACATCTGCTCCAGCGTGAACGAGTCGCCCGACTGCGTGAAGGCGTCCGCCAGCGCCGAGCCCAGCCCGCCGCCGTAGTTGTCCTCCAGGCTGATCACGTACCCGCCGTTGGCGTTCGCCAGGTCGAGCATCTTCTCGTTGTCGAACGGGATCGAGTACGCGTCCACGAGCGTCGCGCTGATGCCCTCCTTGTCCAGCAGGTCCAGCGCCTTGTTCCCCTCGTGCACCATGTACCCGCTCGCCACCAGCAGCACGTCGCGGCCTTCGGTCAGCACCTCGAACCCGCCGAGGTTGAAGACCTGGTCATCGCTGTACAGCAGTTCCGTCTCGGGACGCAGCGTCCGCATGTAGCACACGCCCTCGTACTCCGCCATCACGCCCGTCAGCGCGTACGCGGCGTACGCGTCCGCCGGCTGCAGGATGTAGCACCCCGGGTTGCCGCGGTGGTCGCGCATCGTCGCGAACGAGCGGAACCACGCGATGTCCGGGAGCGACATCTGGCTCGGGCCGTCGCTGGCGAGGCTGATCCCCGCGTGGCTGCCGATGATCTTGAGGTTTGCGCCCGAGTTGATCGCCATCTCGATCTGGTCGTACGCGCGCGTCACGAACTTCGCGAACGTCGAGACAAACGGCACCTTCCCCGCCGCCGAGAGCCCCGCCCCCACGCTGATCATGTTCTGCTCGGCGATCTTGCACTCGAAGAAACGGCTCTCGCACGCCTTGTCCTTGCGGAACATCTCGGCGAAGGTCGAGTTGCTCACGTCGGCGTCGAGCACCACGACGCGCTCGTTCACCTGGCCCAGCGCCCGCAGCGCGATCCCGTACGCCTTGCGCGTCGCCAGTTTGCCCGCCTGCAGCACCGTCTCCTGGTCGATCTTCTTCATGAACGCGCCCAGCGCCGGCATCTCGCCCACCTTCGGCTGGCGGTCCGGCATCTCCATCGGCGGCTGGATCGTGAACGCGTCGGTGTTCACCAGCGCGCTGGTGAGTTCGATCCGGCGCTCGTCGAGCTCCGCCAGGGCGCGCTTGAGGTACTCGCCCTCCGCCGGCTTGCCGTGCCAGCCGCCGCCGTGCATCGACGGACAGCCCCACCCCTTCACCGTCTTGGCGATCACCGCCAGCACCGCGCCGTCACCGCCCGAGCGCTTCGCGAACTCGTCGAACGCGTGCTTGATCTGCTTCGGGTCGTGACCGTCGATCACCCGCACCTCGTACCCCGCCGCCTCCAGCTTCGCCTTCAGCCGGTCCGCCGACTGCTGCGGCGAGACGCGGTCCGTCTGCCCGAACTCGTTGCAGTTGAAGATCGGCAGCACGTTCGTCAGTTTGCGGTCGACGATGTAGTCGAGCGCCTCGGCGATCTGCCCCTCGCGGCTCTCGCCGTCGCCGATGATGCAGTACACGCGCTTGTCGTACCCGTCCAGGCGCGCCGCCTCGCCCAGGCCCGCCGCCACCGAGAGCCCCTGGCCCAGCGAGCCCGTCGCCGCGTCAAAGAACGGGAACCCTTCCATCGGATTCGGGTGCCCGTCGAGCATGCTGTCCGCCGCGCGCAGCGTCTTGAGGTCGTCCATCGTCAGCCGGCGCCGGTTCTCCGCGTCCTTGCCGATCATCACGCCGAGCTTGATCGCCGCGCAGTACACCACCGGCACCGCGTGACCCTCCGACAGGACCAGCCGGTCCGAGGTCGGGTAGTCGGGGTAGTCCGGGCTCCATCGCATCTGGCTGAACATGAGCACCGTCGTGATGTGCGCCAGCGAGAGCGCCGTCGACGGGTGGCCCGCACCGGCGATCGCCGTCATCTCGAGGCTCATCTTGCCCAGTTCGATCGCCTGTGCGTGGACGGCGGCTTCGTACGACATGCTCGTGGTCTCCGATGGGGAGTGGGGCGGGTGGAGAAAGGACGGACGCGATTCGGCCGGGGCGTTCAACGCCACGACAAACCCCGCAGCCCCGGTCGTGACCCGTGTGAGGGGCGACGGCGGGCGAAGGGGGTCGGGCGCGGAACACTCGGCCGAGGCTCACGATAGGCGATAACGGTCGCGGTTGTCGGGCTCGGGAGGGGATTGGCGCGCGATTTGCCGCGTTTCGGCGCCGCGCGCGCGTGCGCGCGCGTGCATTTCGCGGGCGCTGCGGCGTCGGCACGATTCGGACGGTTTGATCGCTCCGCGTGAATCCGTTTTCAGGCGGGGAAGCGGAAAACGACAAGCCGTGTGGACAACGCGTGCACAACCCGGTTCGCGTGCTTGACAGGCTCGCGCGGCCGCCGGTAGCGCGTGTCCTGTTTGCTGTCGCTTGTAACTCGAAAGCGAGCCTGCTCGGACCTGCGCCCGGGCATGGGCGGCGCGCCGGCGAGGCAGCGTCCTGTGCTTCTAAGTGCTTATGGCAGATGCCATTAGACACTTGGACGAGGCCGGGCCAGGATTGTCCGGTGGTTTGACGGGCGTCGAAGTGTGTCAGCGTGGCGCATAGGCGGACCCTGGTTTCATCGGAGAGTCAAGTTGGGTTCACGCGCTCGCGTTGCGCGGCCCGAGGCCGCGCATCTTGGGACGATTTGTGCATAAGTAACAACCGACAGGGGTGGTTGGGGGTCGGGATGGTGGGAGAAAGTGGGGGAAAGTGGGGCCAGGTGTGGCAAAGTGTCGCGAAGGGGCACGCGGCGGCACGGAGAACACCCCGGGGCGGGCGCCGTGTCTATCTTCCCCACAGCCATGAGGCGTGCCGCGAACAGTTCGGCGAGCGTTTCGCAGCGGCCTGCGGCCGGTGCGGCCGGTCCTGCGGCCATGGTCGGCGCGCCGGGCCCGACTCCCTCCGCGGCGGCGCCCGTCCCGCCGGAAC
>CALMQD010000020.1 GCA_937871415.1 uncultured Phycisphaerales bacterium
GGGCGCCGGCGGCCTCGTCGATTGCGCGGGGGTTGATCGCGGGCGCACCGGCGGACGCCGCGGCGTGGAAGCGGCGCGAGGGCCTGGACCAGATACCGGCGGCGGTGGCGCGGTACATCGTGAGGCGCGGGCTGTACGGGCGGGATGGCGCGGGGGTGAAGGGGTCGGGTGCGGGGCGTCGGAGGTCGACGACGCGGAGGGGGCGAGGCCGGTAAACTCCCGCCGCGTCGGGAGGGGGAGGGGGAGAGGTCCCGCGCGGGCGGGAGGGGCAGAGCAACACGGGTCGCCGCGATCGAGCATCGCGGGGCCGGGAGAACGAGCGATGAAGCGAGCGAAGACGGTGCTGAGGGTTCTGCTGGTGGTGGCCGCGGGTTGCGCCGGCGCGCTGACGATGACGGCGTGCGAAACGGTGAAGGGCGCGGGGCGTGACGTGTCGAACCTGGGCGAGGGCGTGACGGACGCGGCGCAGGGGACGCAGAACGCCATCGACGGCAAGAAGAAGTAGGCGTCGTTGGTCAAGCTGCAAGGCAAGCCCATCGTCATCACCGGCGCTTCGAGCGGGATCGGAGCGGCGACGGCGCTGGCGTGCGCGCGGGCGGGGATGCCCGTGGTGGTCGGGGCGCGTCGGAAGGAGCGCCTGGAGGACCTGTGCCGGACGATCGAGCGGGCGGGCGGGAGCGCGCGGGCGATGGAGCTGGACGTGCGCGACGCGGCGGCGTGCCGCGCGATGGTGGACCTGTGCGTGCGCGAGTTCGGCTCGATCTACGGGGTGTACGCGAACGCGGGGTACGGGGAGGAGGTGGGCGCGATCGAGATGACCGACGCGGCGGTGCGCGACATGTTCGAGGTGAACTTCTTCGGTTCGCTGAACATCATCCGGCCGGCGGTGGAGGCGATGGGTCCGGTTGCGGGCGAGGGCGGGCGGGGGTGGCGGGGCCACGTGCTGATCTGCTCGTCGTGCCTGGCGCAGTTGCCGATCCCGTACTACAGCGTGTACTCGGCGACCAAGGCGGCGCAGCACCACCTCGGGCGGGCGATGAAGCTCGAGCTCGAGGGCGCGCGGATCGCGGTGACGACGATCCACCCCGTCGGCACCAAGACCGAGTTCTTCACGACGGTCGAGCGGCGGAGC
Source organism: uncultured Phycisphaerales bacterium (assembly GCA_937871415.1). Lineage (GTDB taxonomy): Bacteria > Planctomycetota > Phycisphaerae > Phycisphaerales > UBA1924 > JAHBK01. Next base: position 1,133 of record CALMQD010000020.1, read on the forward strand.
GTCGCCAACGGCAAGCAGTCGAAGTTGCTCTCGCACTCGCCGGAACTGTTCATGCAGACGCCGGAGTTTGTCGCGAGAAAGACGGTCCGGGCGCTGCGCCGGCCCCACAGTGAACTGTGGCCCGGTCTGATGGGGAACTTCACGCGCTTCGGCATGTCGGTGCTGACGATGTGGCCCGGGCTGGGGGACATGGTGCTGCGCGGGATGGTCAAGCGGCGGGTGAACCACTGGAACAACGGTGGGAGCGGGGGCAACGGTGGGCGCGGGGTCGGCGGGGCGGGGAAGGCGTGAGGGGCGCCGGAACGCGGGGTCGGGGCCCGAACGGGACGGAGTCGTGCACAGGCGGGGCGCTTGTGCCGGCGAGGTGGTGCGGTGCGGGGGCTGTGGTGTTGAGGACATGAAGCAACCCAAGGGTCAACGTCGCGAGAGAACGGATCGGCAAACGCAGCGCCCGGCGCGGCTCACGGGGCTTGCGGCCAAGGCCGACCGGCACGTGCTGTACCAGGAGGCGGTGCAGTGCGTCGAGGCCGAGATCGACTTCGTGGACGAGACGTTCAGGACGCTGAGCGGGCGTCGGGCGGTCCGGCTGCGCGAGGACTTCTGCGGCACGGCGAACACGAGCTGCGAGTGGGTGCGGCGTCGGCGGGGCAACTTCGCGGTGGGCGTCGACCTCGACCAGCCGACGCTGGACTGGGGTCTGGCGCACAACGTGGCGAAACTGAGCCCGGCGCAGCGGGCGCGGATCGAGCTGCGCCGGGGGAACGTGCTGGAGCCCGTCGACGAGGGCTCGCGCGGCGCGTTCGACGCGGTGCTGGCGATGAACTTCTCGTACTGGTGCTTCAAGGAGCGCGCGACGATGCTGCGGTACTTCCGCCTGGTGCACGAAGCGCTGGCGGAGGACGGCGTGTTCTTCCTGGACCACTACGGCGGGCCGGACGCGTTGCGGGAGATCCGCGAGCCGCGGCCGGTGGGGCGGAAGGGCTCGCGCCGGGCGTTCACGTACATCTGGGACCAGGCGGAGTTCAACTCGATCACGCACGAGACGCTGTGCCACATCCACTTCCGGATGAGCGACGGGTCGAGGCTGCGCCGGGCGTTCACGTACGACTGGCGGGTGTGGTCGATCCCGGAGATCCGCGACATTCTGAGCGACGCCGGGTTCCGGCGGTCGCGGGTGTACTGGGAGGGGGACGACCGCAAGGGCGGCGGCAACGGGGTGTTCACGGCGAGCGAGTACGGGGAGGCGTGTCAGAGTTACGTGGTGTACATCTCGGCGCAGAAGTGACGCCGCTACAGTCTGCCTGCATGCCCAGCGCGATGGACATTCCCGGCCGCCTGCTGCCCGTGGTGGCGACGCTTGAGTCGGCGTCGCGCCGGGTGGAGGCGTGCTTTGACGGGGCGGTGCGGAGTGAGCTATCGCCGGTGCAGCGGCTGGTGGAGCACGTGGAGAGTTATCGGGGGAAGATGCTGCGGCCGCGGCTGGTGATCCTGTGCGGGCTGGCGGCGGGGGCGGAAGCGGTGACGGACGCGCACGTGACGGTGGCGGCGGTGTGCGAGATGATCCACATGGCGACGCTCGTGCACGACGACGTGCTCGACGAGGCGGACATCCGGCGCAAGGGCGCGACGGTGAACCGGCTTCGCGGGAACGAGGCGGCGGTGATCCTGGGGGATTACCTGTTCTCGTGCGCGTACCGGCTGTGCTCGACGCTCGACAGCCAGCACGCCTCGCTGCTCATCGGCGAGACGGGGATGGCGCTGTGCAGCGGCGAGCTGCTGCAGCTTCACCACCGCGAGAACCTGTCGCTGGACGAGGCGACGTACTTCCGGATCGTGGAACTCAAGACGGCGTCGCTCATCGCGGTCGCGTGCCGGCTGGGGGCGACGCTCTCGGGCGCGGACGCCCCGAGCGCGGAGCGGTTCTCGCAGTTCGGGCTGTGCCTGGGCGTGGCGTTCCAGATCCAGGACGACCTGCTGGACCTGACAGGGCAGGAGGACGTGGTGGGCAAGCCGCTGCACCGCGACGTGGAACTGGGGAAACTCACGCTTCCGGTGATCCACCACCTCGCGGCGGCGGACGCGGAGAGGCGTGGTCGGACGCTCATGCTGCTGCGTCCGGACCTGGGGGGCGTGCACCCGGGCGCGGGGCCAGCGGGGGCCGGCGCGCACGGGGCGGGGACGCGCGGGGGCGCGGGCGCCGAGAACGGGCGGCGCACCCTGTCGGTGCCGGCGTTTGACGAACTCGTCGACGCTCTGCACGCGACGGGCTCGATCGCGCACGCGCGGCGCGCGGCGGAGGAACTGGTCGCGAAGGCCAAACGGGCGCTCCAGCCGGTGGCGGGCTCGCCCGTGAAGGATCCGCTGCTGCACATGGCCGGTCAGGT
>CALMQD010000021.1 GCA_937871415.1 uncultured Phycisphaerales bacterium
CCACCGACGAGTACCAGGCGCTGGCGGAAGTGATGTCGCTTGTGCGCGACGGGAAGCGCTCGGGGGCGCCGTGTCCGATCGTTTTGCTGCTCATGAAGCCGCTGCGCCTCGCCGACGCGGGCGAGGTGCTTCACCAGTTGGACATGTACGCGCCGCGCGTGCGGCGCTGGCGATTCGACCCCAGTGCGACGCCGGTGTTTGCCCCGATGAGCGATGCGGATGTCGCGAAACTCGCCCGGGCGGCGTCGAGGCGCGCCGAGGATGAGGACGAGGGCGCAGGTCCGGGAACTCCCGCAGAAACGGCGGTACACGGTTCTCGGGTTGTGGTTGCTCCCGCCGCCGCATCGGGCATGCTTGAACGGAGCGGGAGTGGGGGAGGCGCCGGCAGGGGCGAGGGGCGTTCCGCCGATGTGTCACACCGGCGCGGGATGCCGTCACAGGCGTCAGGGCCGCGGTTTCCGTCTCTGGGGGCGTCTCCGGCGGGGTCGGCGGGGCGTCCGCTGCCCAAGCCCCGGTTGCGGCTTGTGGAGGCCGATCCGTCGGCCGACACAATCGTGGGGACTTCGGTGGGCGGGGGCACGAACTTCGCGCAGCTCACCCCCGAAGAACTGCAGATGTTGTTGTCCGACGCACCCGCGCCCAAGGCCCCGGCGCCCGGCGCCAAGAACCGTTCAGATCGAGGCGATCGCGCTTGAGTTCATTCCAGCCTCTGCATCCTGAGTCGCGCGGACCCTCTTCGGGAAGCGGGGGGGACGCCGGCGCGCTGCGTGCCGAAGCGCTCGGCCCCGGCGCAGAAGCACATCCGGGCGCCCGCGCGGGGCACGTCGCGGGGCGCGCGACCGGTCAGGACACCGGCGGGGGAGGTTCTCCGCCGAATCGGCGGGGCGCTGGGCTGCGTGTGATCCTCGTCGGGCGGACGGGCCAGGACGGCGTGCTGCGCCACGACGAGAACATCGAGCTGGTCCGCGCTCACAACGCGCTCAGCGCCATCAGCGAACTCGCCAACCCGATGGACGAGGAGTCGCCCGCCGCGGTGACGGTGCTCGTCGGTCCCGACGCGGTCAGCGAAGAGCGGGCCCGGTCGTTCGTCGCGTCGCTGCGCCGGATCGACCCGAGCGTGCGGGTGCTGGTGATGAGCAACCATCACATGCCGGTTTACGACGGGAACGTGCCGCTCGAAGTGCACCCGGCGACGCTGCGACGACTGCTGCGGGGCGTGCACGCGCCCGAGATGGACGTCCTGGACACCGACGAGCCCCCGCTCGACGCCGGCGACGAGGACGCCGTGCTCGACGCGCTCCTGGCCGGTCGGCGGGCGGCGGCGGAGCCATCGACTTCGACAGAAGCGGCGGCGGGGTCGCCCGTTGAAGAAACGCACGCGAGCGGGGACCGGGCTCAACCGGCGGGCGCGATCGGGTGGGGCGGGGACGCCCTGTCGCCGCCGCCGCTGCCGGTCGGCGCTGATGTCGGCGCGACGCCCGCGGGCTCCGATCTGTCGCTGGCGCCGGAAGAAGAATCGGGCGCAGCGGCCCAGGAATACGCGGCGGCGCACGATCGCCCTTCCGCGAGCGAGGCGGCGGGGCGCGAGGCCGGGGCGATGGAAGCGCCGGATCGGGCGGTGCTCGATGCGTCGCCGGTCAAGGCGATGCTCTCGGGGCGTCCCGCGCTCGAAGTCGCGCTGCGGGGTGTCTCGTCGCAGGCCGGTGTGGGCGAACTCCTGTTCATCCCGAGCGGGGCGACGAACCCCGAAGGGGAGTCCGGCGAAGCTTCTGAGGCGCCCCCGGCGCCCCCGGCGCCCCCGGCGCACCCGACCGGGCCGCACATCAAGGTCATCCACAACGGACACCTCCTGGGTTACCTCGTCAGCCCGACCGATGCGGGGGCCATCCACCGGCTCGATCCCGCGCACGTGGAGTACCTGACGGCGTGGGCGGCGCTCGACCGGCACGAGTCGCAGTTGCGCGAGTTCGCCTTCATGGACGAACTGACAGGGGCCTACAACCGGCGCTTCTTCAACCGGTTCATGGCTTCGTCGCTCGAAGCGGCGCGGAACACGCGGCAGTTCGTCACGCTGCTGTACTTCGACATCGACGACTTCAAGTTGTACAACGACCGGTTCGGGCACGGCGCGGGCGACGAGATCCTCGTCTCGGTGGTCGCGCTGCTCAAGAGCGTCATCCGCCCGACGGACAAGGTTTGCCGGCTCGGCGGCGACGAGTTCGCCGTGATCTTCTACGACCCGAGCCCCGCGAGCGCCCGGCCCGGCGAGGAACCGGACCCCTCCCCGCTGCGCGACTCGCGCGTGGGCGGAGCGCCGCAGTCGCTCCAGCAGATCGCCGAGCGCTTCCAGCGTCAGATCTGCTCGCACCGCTTCCCGAAACTCGGCGAGATGGCCCCCGGCACGCTCACGGTTTCGGGCGGCATGGCGACCTATCCGTGGGACGGGCGCACGCCGGAAGAACTCCTCGCCCGCGCCGACGAACTGCTCATGGGCAGCAAGGCCAAGGGCAAGAACCTCATCACGCTCGGCCCGGGCTCCATCGAAGTCTGCCGCGGCGTGGGCGAGCCGCCGTCGGACCTGCGGGGGTAGACCGCGTTGTTCCGCGACCAGCCATCGACCGCCCCGCAACCCGCGCAACAATCGGGCGTGGAATCGGCGCCAACTCCGTCCCAGCCCGGGTACGACCTCATCGCCATCGACCTTGAT
>CALMQD010000022.1 GCA_937871415.1 uncultured Phycisphaerales bacterium
AGGAGCGACGTCGCCAAAGGCTGGTTGATGCCGTCGACGATCGTGTTCGTCTATGACTCCATTGATCGGTTCCTCTTCGTCGCGTTGCAGAAGGAGGTGCAGGTGCCCCCCGATGCGCAGGCGCTCGTGGACGACCTGACGAACCCCGCGGCGCTCCCGGAGCCGGCGGCGGCGTGGGCGAGCGCGGGGGGCGGGAGGGCCGCAGCGACGGGTGCCCGCGCCAAGAGCCGCAGGGGCCGCGATCGCGGCTGACAACGCACGCCGACGGGGCTCTCGCCGGGCCTCGGCGGCTTTTCCGTGAGAACGCGGGCGCAGAGAAAGGGCCGGGCAGTCGTGGGAACTGTCCGGCCCAGCATGGAACAGGCGCGGCTCGGGAACGTCTCCCGCCGGCGGACGCAAACGCGCGTCCGAGTGTCAACCGGCGGGCGCCGAAACGCTTCCATCACTGCGCCTGATATGCGTCCAGGTAGAGCGAGAGGTCTTCGTAGTCCGTCCTCCCGTCGCCCGAGAGGTCGGCCTCGCCCTTGACGTAGAGGTTGTAGAAGGTTGTGAGGTCGGCGGCGGTCACGACGCCGTCTTCGTCGACGTCCGCGAGGTTGCTGAGGAAGGCGATCTCGAAGGAGGCCGGGAGCGCGGCGATGGCGACGTCGCGTGCGAGCACGTACTCCTCGCCGTTGATGCGGGCGAGCAGGTCGACGGACCCACGGTCGATCGCGTTGGGCTGGCGTTCGACGCGCACGCGGACGATGCCGCGGGCGTTGCTGACGAACTGCACGCCGTCGTCGATGAACAGGTCGGCGTCGATGCGGGCCTCGTAGGCGGCGGTGCCCTTGAGGGCGGGCAGGCCGTGCCCGAAGGTGCGCCCGAGGCCGTCGGTGACCTTGATCTGCACGTCGACGATGTCGATGGGGATGAGCGCGCCGGGGCGGGGGACGTCGGACGGCACGTCCTTGTCGAGGGCGACGATCTCGAAGACGTCGGGCTTGTTGAGGCTCAGGCCCTGCCACCGGTCGCGCAGGATGAGGCCGTCGCGCACGTCGACTCGTCCATCGCCGTCGAGGTCGGCCATGCACGCCGAGTCGTCGGCGGCGGAGGCCTGCCAGCAGCGCCGCGTCGGGCCGGTGAAGGCACGCTCGAGGAGTTTGTAGTCCTGCAGGCCGACCTTGCCGTTGATGTCGATGTCGCCCGGCGTGCTCGTGTCCGCGCGGATGATGACCTGCTGGATCGAGCCGGAGCAGAAGTTCCTGCCGAAGGCGCGGCGGATGTCGCGCTCGATGAGGTCGGGGTTGAACACGCCGCAGTCCGGGGGCAGGTCGTCGAAGACCGCCGGGCCCGAGAGGTGCCAGGACCACGCCTTGCGGGTGAAGCTGTTGCGGTTGAAGCCGAACGATCCGGGGTCGACGCGTCCCAGGATGTATCCGCCGAACGCGCCGGTGTCGGGGTCGGTGCGCGCGACGATCGTGTCGAGCAGCGCCTGATCGGTGACGCGCACGACGTAGTAGTTGGGGATGGTCGGCACGATCGGGAACGATGGGAGTGGGGAGGCCGAAGGACTGATCGCGTCCCGGCCCGGCTGGGGCGAGAAGGTCGTGACTTCGAAGGGGTGGACTTCGACCAGCGCGGGAACGGTCGTGGTGCCGATGATCGGAGGGGTTTCCGCGTGCGCGCGGTCGGGCGGAGCGCCGAGAGCGACGGCGGCGATGAGGAGGGGCGTTCCGACGCGGGTGCGGGTCTTCATGCGCAGATCTCCGGGTGAACTGGGGACCGGTGCGGCCGTGGGGTGGTCCAGGTCCGGGCGTGGCGCGCCGACGCGGCGTGTCACGCGGAATGGTCACTCGGGGAACCCCGCGCTTGTCGGCACACGCGAACCGCGCTCGGCGGGTTCATGGCGTGTGCGGATGCGGGGTTTGGCGGCCGTCGTTGGCCGGGCCCGACGCTCTGGCGTCGGGCGGGGGCCCGCGCTGGGCGGGCCGCGGCAAGGGGCTTGCGCCGCTTGCTCTGTGAAACCAGTATGCCTTCCCGTGACACGGCATGCAAGCCCCACCACGGATTTGGGGGGCCGGCCGCACAGCCGGACGGGTCCGCGGGGTGTCAGTTCGGGCGGCTTGGCCGATTGCGGCGTCCGGCCCGATGTTGCAGGGATGGAAGCGGCCCTCTCCGCCATCTCGCAGGCCCATGTCCGCAGCGACATCGCCTTCGCCGTCGCGAAAAAGGCGCTCGACGCGATGAGGCAGGAAGGGCAGGGTTCGCTGGCATTGCTGGAGTCCGCGGCGAAACTGCAGCAACAGGCGGTGGATCGGGTTACGACGAGCCTGCAGCGGGTGAACGCGCTTCGCCCGGGCGAGCTCGACGTGCTGGCCTAGTCGGCGCGGTCCTCTCCGTCCGGAGCGTCCGACCCGAGTGTTCCCAACTGCAGATCCGACGGCTTGATCGGCACATCCCGGCTGCCCGGCGGCGCTGTCACGCGATCAAGGATCGCGAGTGCTTCGGCCTCGACAGCGAGGCGGTGGGTGCGGACAACGTGCATGGAAACGCCCATGCGTTCCGCCGCGATCCGGAGCGAGACGCCCTCAAAGATCGTCATGCGTACGACGTTCTGCCGTTCCTCATCGAAACTGCGGAAGCAGCGCACGCAGTAGTGGAAGGCGGGATCGCGGAGGCGCATTTCGAGCCGGTGGATGCGTCGTGAGAGGGCGCGCAGGGGCCTGTTGAGCAGCAGGGCGACCTGGGTGATGGGCGTGCCGTCGCCGAAGACGGCCTGAACGAGCGAAGCGTCCTCGGGTGGGAGGTACTGGGCGAGGGCGACGAGGTGCTTGGAGTCGTCGCGGGCGAGAAAGCGTGAACGGGTGGAGCCCTGGCCACCACCCCGCCATTGGCCGCGGTACGGGTCGGTCGACCGGCGCGGCTCGGCGGGGTTCCAGTAGTCGCGCGCCGGAACGGGTTGCTGGGAAGCGGTGCCTTTGGGGCCTCCCCGGCGCGACGCCGCGGGCGGTGTTTGAGTGGCCGGGTGGTGGGGCTGGTGAGGGGGTTGCGACATCGATGCTCTCCGAGCCTCGTGCGGGTTTTGAACGCTCATACAGAATCCGAAAAATTCACTTGGCAGTGAACGGGGTGTGAGTATAGTGTTTGTTGGGGTACTAGCAAGGTATTTGTTCGGTATGACTCAAGCGTGGACAGTTCGTGGAGAACCTGTCGGAATCCGTCCCGGACGGGCCCAGCCGTTGCGCCGGACAAGTGCCACGGAAGCGGCGGAAACCGCGGGACGGATCGCGGGTTCGGGCCCATCGGATGCCGGTTGGGCGAAGGACGGCGCACGTGTGCGCACAGAGGGGCTGGCGATGAGCGATGCGCAGCCGACGGGGATGGTCGCGGGTGAAGCGCGCGGTGAGGCGGCCGCGCTGCGTGCGCGCCCGCTTCACGCGTCCGGGGCGACGACGCGCGGGGCGTCGCCG
>CALMQD010000023.1 GCA_937871415.1 uncultured Phycisphaerales bacterium
CCCTTGCCACCCTTGCCACCCTTTCACGCGCCTTCGCTCGGTTTCGCGCGAGGATGGAGCGTGCCTGGTCCGGCCCCCCCCGCCCCCCCCGGCTGCGCCACGCTGACGCACCGAACCCACGCTCGACGTGCCGAACCGGCGCTCGGTGCGCCGAACCGACGGCGGCGCAACAGGAGGGCCCGATGGAATCGTCTTTCCGCGGGTTCTACCTTTGCCTTGGCGCGGCATTCTCGGCCGCCGCAGCGGTTTACGGACCACATCCCGCCCGCCCCGAACGGGGCTTTGGCGGCACAAGGAGTCTCGACATGGCGATTCGCGTGGGCATCAACGGGTTCGGACGCATCGGTCGCCTGTTCTACCGCATCGCCGCCGAGCAGGGCGTTGAAGTCGTCGCGGTCAACGACCTCGTGCCCGCCGACAACCTGGCGTACCTGCTCAAGTACGACACCATGCACGGGCGCTTCCAACTGGGCGGCAAGCCCGTGGAGATCTCGGCGACGGCCAGCGAAGCCGGCGGCTCGTTCACGGTCAACGGCAAGAAGACCGAGACGATGGCCGTAAAGGACCCGGCGCAACTGCCCTGGGGCAAGATGGGCGTGGACTATGTGCTGGAGTCCACCGGCCTGTTCACGGACTTCGAGAAGGCGCACCTGCACGTGAACGCCGGCGCCAAGCGCGTCGTCATCTCCGCGCCGACCAAGAGCGAGCCGGCGCAGGTGCCCACGCTCGTCATGGGCGTGAACCACGAGTCCTACGACCCGAGCAAGCACAAGGTCGTCTCGAACGCCTCCTGCACCACGAACTGCCTGGCGCCGGTCGCCAAGGTCATCAACGACACGTTCGGGCTTGAAGAGGGCCTGATGACGACCGTCCACGCCGCGACCGCAACGCAGCCGACGCAGGACGGCCCCTCGAAGAAGGACTGGCGCGGCGGACGCAACGCGTACCAGAACATCATCCCCGCCAGCACGGGCGCGGCCAAGGCCGTCACGCTCGCCATCCCCGCGCTCAAGGGCAAACTCACGGGCATGTCGTTCCGTGTGCCCACCGCCGATGTCTCGGCCGTGGACCTCACGTTCCGCACATCCAAGGAAACCAGCCTCGCGGACATCCACCAGGCGATGAAGACCGCGGCCGAGGGGAGCATGAAGGGCATCCTGGGCTACACCGACGAGGAGGTCGTCAGCAGCGATTTCCTCGGTGATCGACGCAGCTCGATCTACGACGCCAAGGCGGGCATCGAGCTCAACAAGCGGTTCTTCAAGATCGTCTCGTGGTACGACAACGAGGCCGGTTACGCGGCCCGGTGCGTCGACCTCATCAAGTTCATGGCCGCAAGGGAAGGCCGCTAAGTCCCAAGTACACTCCGGGGACGGAGCACCGCGATCGACGTTCGACGCGCGGTGCGTTTGCGCGCCCCCCTTCCTCCCCTTCCCTCGCTTCCCCCCTCGGTTTCCCCCCCGCTTCTCCGCCACTCACCCGTCTCCCTCATCCGACCCGGAGCACGAACTTGATCACGTTCACCTGCGACAAGTGCGAGAAGCGGCTCGAGGTCGACGACGAACTCGCGGGGCAGAAAGTGGAGTGTCCGTTCTGTCACGACGTGAATCGAGTTCCGGCTGCAACGGCGACGGCCGTGGCACGCCCGGCGGGGAGCGGCACGCCGAAGCGCTCGGCGGGCGGCGACGGCCCGGTGATCGATCGCGCTGCGCCGCCCTCGGATCGTCCGAGCGAGATGGGCTTGCCGCCGGACTTCGGCCCTGAACAGCACGTGCTCACCGTCCATCCGGCGCTGTTTCGCGCGCGTCCGTTTCGGGCGCTGCTTGCGTGGGGGTTGGTGGTCGGCGGGGGCTTGCTGGCGGCGCTGGTCCCCGGCGCGGGGCACATCGGCGGTGGCGCCCTGGCGGCGGCGGGCATCGTGTGGCTGGTGGTCTGGTGGGTGACGACCAAGACCATCGCGCTCGTCATTACCAACAAGCGGACGACGCTCCGCACCGGCCTGCTGTCGCGCTCGACGAAGGAAATCCTGCACGACCGGGTGCAGGACATCCAGGTTTCACAGACGTTCTTCGACCGGGTCTGCAGAGTTGGCAGGATCGGCCTGTCATCCTCGGGCGAGGCGGGGGCGTTGACCTCCTCCGGGGGCGCGTCGAGCGACT
>CALMQD010000024.1 GCA_937871415.1 uncultured Phycisphaerales bacterium
CCCCCGAGCGAACCGGTGAACGCCAAGACATAGTCTAGCGCGGCGCTGCGCACCCCCGCCGGGCCGGCCTGCACGCCGGCCCTGGGGCGCCCGGCCTGCACGCGGGCCGGGAGTTTCTGCTGGTGCAGGCAGCCGGCGCCCGCCGCGACCTGCAGCGCACCTGCGCCGGCGACGCACATGCCCACGTTCGGCGTGACGAGCACCAGCGGGATGTCCTTGAGCCGGTCACCGAAGGTGCGCTTCATCGCGCCGAACTCGGCGCGGTCCAGCGCGGGGATGCCGCTGCCCAGCGGCACGATCGCGTCGATGCGGTCCGCGCCGATCCCCGCGTCGTCGAGCGCATTCTGCACCGCGTTGTACATGCCCTCGTCGTCCTCGCCCTGGGCATACGCGCGGTCGGACGCGCCGCCACCGACCCCGGCGACCTCGGCGTAGATCTTCGCGCCGCGGGCGCGGGCGGTCGCCTCGTTCTCGAGGATGATGACGCCGCCACCCTCGCCCAGCAGACACCCTCGTGCCTCGGGGTCGTAGGCGCGGGCGAACCTGGACGCGTCGGTCTCGGCCTCGGTCGGCGCCGTGAAACCGGCGAGGTCGAGGCGGAGCATGCCCATCGGGTTGAGCTTGCTCTCGAGCCCGCCGGAGAAGCACAGATCCGCCGCGCCGCGTTCGATGACACGCGTGCTCTCGCCCACGCACAACAGCCCGCTGGCTTCGGCGCAGGTGATCGTGTTGCTCGGCCCCTCGCACCCGTGCACGATCGTGACGTGGCACGCGAGCATGTTGGGCAGGTACTTGAGCAGCCACAGCGGCGTCAACTGCTCCATGCCCGTTCCGGCGGCGCCTTCCTGCGAACTGCCCCCCCACTTGTGCATGTCCAGTTCGATCGAGCCCGGGGCGCTCCGCGCGGTCGCCATCGCGGCGCACATCTCGTCGGTCTCGGCGGCGATCAGCCCCGCGCCGATGTGGCACCCCATCCGCTCGGAGGGGTAGGTCTGCGTCGCGTCGGGCGCCGACTCGAGCATGCCGCGCGTCACCAGCCCGGCGTCCTCGACCGCGAGTTTGGCCGCGGCGACGGCCAGTTCGATATCGCGCGCCATGACCTTGACGGCCTTGCGATAGCTCTTGGGCACAAAGTCCTGGGCACGGAACTCGGGCACTTCACCGACCAGACGGGAACGAAAGCCGGCCGCGTCGAGGTTCGTGCCGAGCCCCAGCGCCACCTTGCCCTCGCAGAGTCCGTTCCACAAGGGCCCCCAGCCGAGCCCCATGGACGAAACGCACCCCAAACCCGTGATGACTACTCGAGTCGCCATGGCTGGAGTTTAGGGCGACGAAGATGAACTCCGGGACGGGAGCATTTCCCCTGAGCGATCGACCAAACAGAGCGCGAAGTGGCCATCGCTGGCCTTGCCCACTTTGCCATTCCAACAGCCGGGCAACGTCCGTCCTCAAAAGATGGCGTTTGAGCGGCTTTGTGAGCGCTTTTCGTTGCCTTGACACACGAAACGGGTAGACTTTCACCAGATCGGGGGATCGAGAGAGACCTCACCCTCTATCCAAGTGTGGTTCCGCGCGGGCTTTGTTCGCGCGGGCGGTGTTTCGGCGCGGTCGTCCGCGCGTCCAAGCGCTCGAGCGGTTCCGGACTGATTTCACTTCCCGCGAACCGAGTTTGTTCAGCCAGCGAAAAGGTGGAGACCGACCCTGTCGGCACCTTCACAGACTCTCTCTCGCCGGGGTGGCGAAAGCCCCCCGGCGAGTTTTTTTTTGCGACGCCTGCAGAGGTTCTCGATGCGCCGGGTTGAAGCAAGCCCCACCTGATTGGCCGGCAGGGTCTTGTTTCAGACCGCCCGTCCGATATCTTGGATGTGCCGCCAAAGGTTGGCTGTATCCACAACACACGACCCTTTGAGCGAGGCAACTCCTGGGCGGATTCGTCGTCCACCCAGGGGTTTGCATGAGAGACCGCCCAAGAGCGCGCGGCCCGCGGGCCGCCGGCGCGGGGCAATACCGCAATCGAGAAGCCCTGACCGAAGCGACGCGAGGTACGATCGCCGCGAGACAGCCGAGCGACCATGGCCCGGTCGTCGGCCCGATCATCCGAGACTCAGTGCCTGACACCCCCCCCGAGCGACGCGGTTTCGCACTCAACAGCGCACACCCACTGACCGGCGCGCGCCGAACCCGCCGGTACACACCTTCAGGAGAAGCCCATGCGAGCGATCCGTTGGACGACGTCGATTCTGGCCTGCGCCGCGCTCACCGCTGCGCTGGGGTGCAGCAACAACAAGCAGGCCGAGGCCGGCTCGTGCTCAACCAAGTGCGACGGTCTCACCAGCACGTCGAGCACTTCCTCGTCGACGCAGCAGGCGATGAACCGCATCAAGAGCCTGGCGGGCAACTGGGTCGCCGCCGAGCCGGAGGAGGGCATGACCGGCGTGGTTGCCAATTATCGCGTGACGTCGAACGGCAGCACGGTGGTTGAGACGTTGTTCCCCGGCACCGAACACGAGATGGTGACGATGTACCACCTCGACGGCGACAAGCTCATGCTCACGCAC
>CALMQD010000025.1 GCA_937871415.1 uncultured Phycisphaerales bacterium
ACGACCAACCCGCCTCGGGCGTGGAGTTGTCCTTCTCCGCCCTCAGCCCCACGGCGCGTTTGGCCCGTTTGATCGCGGCGACACTCACCCCCGCCTCTTCCGCCTGTTTGAGCACTTCGCTCGCCGCGACGGGGCCGCTCTTGAGCACTTCGCGCAGGAAGCGCGCGCCCTCTTCGAGGGCGGTTTCCTGTTCGGCGACCGCGGCGTCTTCGAGCGCATCGGCGCTGCCGGTCCACGGCTCGCGGTCCCAGAGGACGCGGGCGCCGCGCGAGCGCTTGGCGCAACATCACACCAGAAGCGATCGCGCCGGGAAATCCCGCGGCACGTGCTCGGGCCGGTCCTGCAACACGCCCGTCACGAACTCCAGCGCATCCACCAGCCGCGTGGACGGTCGGTTGAACATCTGGTTGCCATCCACGCACCAGACCCGAGGCGGCCCGGCACGGACCATCTCGCCCCTGAGCCATCGCCGGCCCGAGCTGCCACCCTCCGCCTGCTCGTCGTCAAGCCGCGGAGCGCCCGACGCGCGCCGGTCGTGGCGCACCGCGGGGAGAGACTCGAACCACGGTTGGCCAACAAGCCGCCGTGCCTCGCGCACCGACGCCTCCAGGCTCAGCCCGCACGGGGCGATGAACAGGAACTCGGGTTGCGTTGCGCCGAAGACCTCCGGCGGCACGGCGATCGACTTGCCCGCGCGCCGCTGAGACTGACCCGCCACGCCGTCCGCCGCGCCCGCGCCCTCCAGCGCCACGCTCGGGTTGAGCGGGTGCTCGCCCCCGGCGCGCTCGATGATCTGCGGCGTCCAGTGCCCGGCGACAAACAGCGGGTCGGTCCATTCCAGAAACCCGACGCGGACGCGCGGCGCAAAGGCCGGCACCAACTCCTGCGCCCGGTCGAGGCGCTCGCGCAGCCCCAGCACCACGCGCAGCGCGCGATCCTCCAGCCCCGCCGCCCCGCCGATCCGAAGCACATCCTCGATCACGTCCTCGAACGAACGGGGGTTGAGCGAGAGGATCCGCGGCGGGGGCGAGAGACCATGGGCCGCCCGGCGCACCGCCCCCAGGTCGATCGAACAGACGTCGCACAAGTCCTGCGTGAGGATCAGGTCGGGCTTGAGTGACGCCAGGCGCGTTGCGTCTAGGTCATAAAGCGAGCGTCCCGAGGCCAGCGCCTCGCGCACCTCGCGGTCGACCTGGGCCGAGGTCTGAAAGTGTGTCCGCGCGCTGGTGAGGACCGGCACCGC
>CALMQD010000026.1 GCA_937871415.1 uncultured Phycisphaerales bacterium
ATCACCTTGATGTCGTTGTTGCGCGCCAAGAACTGGATATTGAACGGCCCCGTAATCTCGAGGGACCGGACGATCGCTTGAGCTGTCTTGCGAATGCGCCGAACCGTTTCGATGTAGAGCTTCTGCGGCGGCAGAACGAGTGTCGCGCGGAGCTCCGCACGCCCGCTCCACAGCCCCGGCGCGACCACCCGTGCTTCGCGGACGCCCGCGCGGTTCGTTTCGCCGTGAGATGCCGGTTGGTTCGACACGACCTCCGCCTCGCTTGCCCGAACGCTCGCGCCCGGAACGGTCAGCACTACCGCTCCGCCGGCGCAGCACGCGCATATCAACCGCCGCACGCCCGTCATCAACGCACCGATTCGCTGGGTCATGGGCCCGAGCATACCGCGCTACGGCGATCCGACCCCGTCCGTCCGTGCAGGAGATCAGGCGGGCGTCAGCGCCTTCAGCATGTCCATCGTCGTGATGATCCCGACGGGGATGTTGTCCGGGTCGACAACGACCACCCGGTGCACGCGCCCGCCGGTCATCAGGCGGGAGACCGAAGCCAGCGTGTCCTGCGGCTTGGCCGTGACCACGTCGGTGGTCATGATGTCCGCGACGATGATGAGCGCCTCGGGCTCGAGTTCGGCCTCCTCGCCGAGCTGCTCGGCGATCTCCTGGAAGAAGAACCCCGGCGCTTCGTCGCCGATGGGCGAGAGACACCGCCGGATCAGGTCGGTCTGGGACACGACACCGACCAACTGCCCCGCGTCGTTGACCACCGGGAAGCCCGAAACCTCGTGCTCCTCGAACAGCCGCGCCAACTGGCGCATCGTGGTATCCGCACCGATGGTCACGGGCTCCTTCGTCATGAGGTCCGCGGCGTGCATCTGAGTGGCGGTGGACATGGGCGTCTCCTTCATCGTGTGAACCGGCGGGCCAAAACGAAGCCTTTCCCTCATTGTGGATAATCAAGTCAAGTATATCAAGGCGCCTCCCTTCTCGGCTAGTTCGTCCCGCAACGCCCGACCGTTCGCCGTTCTCGGACGAAGGAGCCCCCTCCGCCTTCACCGGCGTGAAATCCTGAGAAACCCGTGGTGACAACCTCCCAATGACTCTCTGGAAGTCGGGCCAGGGGGGCGGGGGAGCGGGGGAGGGGGTCCGAGTCGATCGCGGGAGCCTCATGGAAACGGTCTTGTCGATTCTGGTTGGACTGGGGCTCGCGGCCGCGTGCGGGTTCCGGGTCTTCGTGCCCGTGCTGGTCTTGTCGATCGGGGCCCGCTGCGGCGCAGTGCAACTGGGCGAGAACTGGGCGTGGCTGGGGGAGACGCCCGCGCTGGTGGCGCTGAGCCTCGCGTCGGGCCTGGAAGTGCTTGGATACTGGATCCCGTGGGTCGATCACCTGCTCGACACCATCGCCAGCCCCGCGGCGGTGGTCGCCGGCACACTCGTCGCCGCCAGCCAGATGGGCGAACTGAACCCGATGCTGCAATGGTCGGCGGCGTTGATCGCCGGCGGCGGGCTGGCGGGGCTGGTCCAGACGGCGACCGTCACCACCCGCGCCGCGAGCACGACACTCACCGGCGGCATCGCCAATCCGTTGTTCTCCACCGGCGAGACAGCGCTGGCGGGCGTGTTGAGCGTCGGTTCGATCGTGGTGCCCGGGCTGGTGGTGCTGTTCATCGTGATCGTGCTGATCGCGACCACGCGGGTCGTCGTCGGGGCCCGGCGCGTCGCCGCGTAGGGCTTCGGTGATGCGAGCGAACCGCCGGTTCCGGGCTTGACTGCGCGAGCAGCGGCTCGAACGCTTGCCTATGACCGCGAGTTCGCCCGCCCCATCCAAAGCCGCTGACCCCGCCGACCACCACCGCAAGGCCGACGAGATCGCCCTGCCGGAGGTGAAGATGCACCTGTACCGGCCGAACGAGCCGGTGACGGTGAAGGTCGTGCGGAACGAGATCTGCACCCGCAAGAAGGCCGCGAGTTTCGTGCGCCACATCGAGTTCGACGTCGCGGGCACGCTCCTGGAGGGGCAGGTTCTGCCGGGTCAGTCGATCGGGGTGTTGGCGCCCGGGCACGACGAGAAGGGACGCGCGCACGCGGTGCGCCTGTACTCGGTCGCCAGCCCGACCGGTGGCGAGGACGGCGCGGGGAAGATCATCTCGACGACGGTGAAGCGTTCGATCGACGAGCACTGGGAGACGAACAGGCTGTTCCTGGGCGTGTGCTCGAACTTTCTGTGCGACCTGCGCGCGGGGGACGAGGTCCGCCTCTCGGGCCCCAACGGCAAGAAGTTCCTGCTGCCGGCGGACCCGGCGGCGCATGACTACGTCTTCTTCGCGACCGGCACGGGCATCGCGCCCTTCCGCGGCATGGTGCAAGACCTTCTCCGCCGCGCGCCCCGCAGCCGCGTGACGCTCGTCATGGGCTCACCCTTCGCGACCGACCTGCTCTACGACGAGCAGTTCCGCGCCTGGAGCAAGCAGCACGCGAACTTCCAGTACATCACGGCGATCAGCCGCGAGAAGCAGGAGGACGGACCGGTCAACAGCGCCGGCGATCGGGCCGACTACTACGGCCCGATGTACGTGCAGGACCGCATCCGCAGCCACCGGGACACGCTCGGCGCGCTGTTGTGCTCGGCGCGGACGCTCGTCTACGTCTGCGGCATCGCGGGGATGGAGCTGGGGATCCTCAAGGAGCTGGCCCGGACGCTGCCGCGCCCGGCGTGGGAGCAGTACCTTGCGACGGACGACGAGGCGCTGAAGAACATCGACGCGTGGGACCGCAAGATGCTGCACCGTCAGATCAAGGTGAGCAAGCGCGTCTTCCTCGAGGTGTACGCGTAAGCGGCGCGCCGGCGCGGGCGGAAACGCTGAAGAACCGGGAACAACAAGGCCGGGCGATGAACGCCCGGCCCCGGGTGTGACCGTGTGATTCGGAAGGAGCGTTACTCCTTCTTGCCGCCCGCGGGCTCCTCGTCCTCCATGTCGTACTCGGCGAGGCCGACGGTCTTGCCGAGCTTGTGGACCTTGTCGCGGAGATTGCCGCGGTCCTTGCTCTTGTCGATCATCTCCTCGGCGGAGATGATGCCGCGGGTGTAGAGGCTCCAGAGGTGGTCGTCGAGCAGCTGCATGCCGAACTTCTTGCCGGTCTGGATCATCGAGTCGATGCGGAAGGTCTTGTTGTCGCGGATGAGGTTGGCGATGGCGGGGGTGACGACGAGGAACTCGTAGGCGGCGACGACGCCCTCGCGGTCGATGCGGGGGAGCAGCGCCTGAGACAGCACGCAGATGAGCGCGGTCGAAAGCTGGACGCGGATCTGGTTCTGCTGCGTGACGGGGAACGCGTCGACGACGCGGTCGATGGTCTTGGCGGCGCCGGTGGTGTGCAGGGTGCCGAAGACCAGGTGGCCCGTCTCGGCGGCGCGGATGGCGGCCTCGATCGTCTCGAGGTCGCGCATTTCGCCGACCAGGATCACGTCGGGGTCCGAACGCAGCACGCGCTTGAGCGCCTCGCCGAAGCTCGGCACGTCGTTGTGGATCTCGCGCTGGTTGATGATCGATTTCTTGTGGTAGTGGTAGTACTCGATCGGGTCTTCCATCGTCACGATGTGCCGGTCGAAACTCTGGTTGATGTAGTCGATCATCGTCGCCAGCGACGTGGTCTTGCCCGAGCCGGTCGGGCCGGTGACGAGGAACAGCCCGCGCGGTCGCCGGATCAGTTCCTTGCACATGTCGGGCAGGCCGATCTGTTCGAAGGTGAGCAGGCGCGAGGGGATCTGGCGGAGGACGATCGCGATGTCGCCGCGCTGGCGGAAGATCGAGACGCGGAAGCGGGCGGCGTCGCCGTAGGCGAAGCCGAAGTCGGTGCCGCCCTTCTCCTGGAGTTCCTGCTGGTTGCGCTCGGGCGTGATCGCCTTCATGAGCGAGACCATGTCGTCGGAATCGAGGACCTTGGTCTGGAGGTTCTTGAGGTGGGCGTGCAGACGCAGCGTGGGCGGACGCCCGACCGTCAGGTGCAAGTCGGACGCGCCGAACTTGATGACGGTGTCGAGCAGGCGGTCGATCTGCATACTGGACATGGATCAGCCTCGCAATCGGACAGTACGGATGGGCAGGGCTACGGGCGGACGGGGTGAACCGGGGGAGGGGGGGGGAACCGGAAGGGCGAAACAGGGGCTGTCAGGCGGTTGTGACGGTGGACCCGGACTCCTCCGCCAGATCGACGCCCTCGATCTGGGCCATCTTGGCGATCTCGGCGGGGGTGGTGATGCCGCGAAGGATCTTCATGCGCCCGTCTTCCACCAGCGGGCGCATGCCGTTGGCGAGGGCGGCGCGGCGGAGCTGGGCGATGGGCGCCAGATTGAACGCCAGCTCGCGGAGTTCCGAGTTCATGGACATGAGTTCGAAGATCGCCTGGCGCCCGCGGTAGCCCTGGTTGTTGCACGCGGGGCAGCCGACGGGCTTGTAGATCTTGCCCGCGGCCTCCTCGCGCGTCATGCCGACCAGGAACAGGTGCTTGGGGTCCGGGTCGTTGTCGATCTGCTTGCACTCCTTGCAGAGCACGCGGATGAGGCGCTGGGCCATGATCGCCTGGATCGAGCTGGCGACCAGGAACGGCTTGAGGCCCATGTCGATCAGACGGGTGATCGCCGACGGCGCGTCGTTGGTGTGCAGCGTCGAGAAGACCAGGTGGCCGGTGAGCGCGGCCTGGATCGCGATCTCGGCAACCTCCTTGTCGCGGATCTCGCCGACGAGGATGATGTTGGGCGCCTGGCGGAGCATCGTGCGCAGGATCGAGCCGAACGAGAGGCCGATGCGCTCGTTGACCTGGCACTGATTGATCCCGTCGAAGTTGTATTCGATCGGGTCTTCCGCCGTGATGATCTTCTTGTCGGGCCGGTTGAGGGATGCGTCCTTGATGGCAATCGATCGGATCTCAAACAGTAGAT
>CALMQD010000027.1 GCA_937871415.1 uncultured Phycisphaerales bacterium
CCCCCCGCCCCCCCTCCCCCCTCTCCCGCCCCTCCCGCCCCTCCCGCCCCTCCCCCCGCTCCGCGCGCCATCCGTCCCCCGCTCCGAACTCAGCCCCGGACGACGCGCCAGAGCGCGCCCAGGATCAGCACGGCCAGCGGCAGGCCGGCCACAAGGGCCCAGCGCAGGGTCGTCAGCGTCGTCGGCGAGAGCGCCGGGATGAGCGGCGCGGTCTGGGCGTCGGCCGAGCGCGCGATCAGGTCTTCCTGGTGCGCCAGCCAGTACACCGACGCTTCCAGCAGTTCGAGGTTTCCGGGGTTGCGCGGCACCGGCTGGTTGTCGACCACCGCGCCCACCTGGGTGAACTCGTCGAAGAACCAGCCGTTGGACGAAACGACGATCAGGCGTGAGCCCGCGGCGGCGCTCCCGGGCGCACCGGCTGCGGCCGCCGCCGGGTTGCGTTCGACGGCCACCGCCACCAGCCACGGGCCGTTCGTGTCGTCGCGCACGCTCGAGGGGTCGGGCTGGACGACGAACCGGCGCTGGTTCGCGGGGATCTGGCGGAAACCGATCCAGTCGGACTCTCCCCAGGTGTTCGGGTCGGCGGGCACGTTCAGGAGCGGGTTGATCCGCAGGCCGCGCGACTCGGCGTCGGGCTCGATGAAGATCGGCATCGCCCAGGTGAGGAAGGTGCGGAGCGACTGGACCGCTTCCGCGACGGGGTGCCCGGGCTCGGATCGCATGAGGTACAGGTCGGGGGTGACGGCGCGCTCGCGTCCGACGCCCTCGGCGTGAAGGATCGGGTGCGCGGTATCGACGCGCAGGCCCATCGCGCCGAGGTAGTCGACCATCGGGTCCTTCTGCCCGATCGCGGGCAGGTTCGACGGGTTGAGCGAGAGCAGCACGGGCTTGCCGGACTGGATGAGCCCGGCGACCACCGCGGCGAGTTTGTTGCTGCGGAGCGCGTTGTCCTGACTCGACATCGGGTTGATCGGCACCACGACGTAGACGACCGGGCGCTGGTGCGCGGGGTCGATCGCATTGAGCGCCGCCGACTGCTCCTCATCGGCGGCCAGCCACTCGACCACGTCCATGCCGCGCAGGTTCAGACGGCTGACCATCGCCCGGAGCAGGCCGAACCCGGGCCCCAAGCGTCCGGCGGGAGTCGCGGCGTGCACGATGCAGACGATCGGGGCCTTCGTCGCGTTGAGCGAGGCGATCGCGCTTGCCAGCAGTTCCTCCGCACGGTACCGGCGGTCGGGACGGACCGTGCCTTCGAGTTCCGGCATCCGCGGCGGCAGGAGCGTCGCCAGGTCGAGCGCCACGACGCCGCGGAGTTTGTCCTTCTCGCCCGACCCGCCCCGGGCTTCGGGGGGGCCGACAACCAGGGCCGCGGAGGATTGCGTCAGCACCCGCGCGGCCTCGTCAAGGGGCGTGCGCGGCAACTGGTCGATGTCGAGCGCGAGGCGGGCGAGCCGATCCCGCACCTTGCCGGCGGCTTCGGCCAGCGGCCGGGCGCGCTGACGCAGGTCTTCGGGCACCGATTTGCTGGTCGAGTTCGCGATCGACGTGAGGCCGTCGGCGATCTGCTCGAACTGCCTCTGCGCATCAGCGACAGGCTTGCGCAGCACGCTCGCGGCCTCGTCGAAGGGTGCGATCGGCGTCTGGCCGATGCGCTGGGCGGCGAGCTTCTGGCTCGCGTCGGCGGCCTCGGTGATGTCTCTGGCGCCGACGCGCGCCACGGTCGCCGAGTCGTTGAGGAATCGCTTGAGCGCCGACGCGTTCGGGTCGCCGTTCTCGGGGATCGAATCGTGCGCGCCCTGGAGCGCTGCGCCGATCGCGTCGAGGTCCGAGGGCCCGGGTTTGTCACCTTGTGCGCCGGCGGAGGCGAGCGCCCGGGCCGCGTTCTGGGCGGCGAGGAGGCCCGCCGCGCCCTTGTCGAGATCGGCCCTGTAGCGGTCGATGAGGCGTGCGAGCGCCTCGTCGAGCTGCCTGACGCCGCGCGCCGAAGCGACGTCGATGAGCGAGACGCGGATGTGGCGCGATCGGCGGGCGAAGGCGTCGAGCACGACCGTGGCCTGGTCCAGGGCCTTGGGGTCGACCGCCGCGGCGTTGGTGGTGATGAGGATCTCGTGATCGCCGGTCAGACCGTCGAGCACGCGCCGGGTGCGGTCGGAGAGTTCGTGCTCGCGCGTCGCCGTCACGTCGACGCGGTAGGCGTAGCGCGACGCGAGCACGGAGCCGAACACGCAGACCGCGCTGACGGCGACCATGAGGACCGCGGTCTGCGCGAGATAGCGCAGGCGACGTGCGCCGGCGGAACCCGACGGGGCGGCGACGGGCTTGGTGCGCGTGGGTGCCATGCGTCAGCGCCACCTCCGGCTCTGCAGGATGACCGCGGCCAGCACCAGGAACCACAGGCTCGCCAGCAGGAAGAACGCGACGTGGGCGGTGTCGATGAGGCCCGAGGCAAAGTAGGGGATGCGCTGCGACGGCGAGGCCTGCAGCAGGATCTCGTCGAAGGGGCTCGGAAGGCTCGGCGCCGCCTGGCGCGGGCCGACGTCCAGGATGAGCAGCGCGAAGAGCGTGCCGAGAAACGCCAGCGTCTGCGACGAGGTCAGCACCGAGACGAGGGTGCCCACCGACAGGTAGAGCATGCCCAGGAGCAGGAGCCCCAGGTAGCCGGAGAGGATCGGCCCGAAGTCCGGTCGCGACAGCGAGTCGAGGATGAGCACGTAGACCGCGCTCGGGATGAGCATCGTGATCAGGAAGAGCACGGCGGCGATGTACTTCGCCGCGACGATGCTCCCTTCCCGCACGGGCGCGGTCAGCAGCGGCTCGATCGTTCCGGTGCGGAGTTCCTCGGCGAACAGTCGCATCGAGACCGCCGGGGCGATGAAGAGCAGCAGCGCCAGCCATCCCGCGAAAAAGTCGCGCATGCTCGCCGCCTCGCCCGGAACAAGCGTGCGCCCGACGAACAGCACCGATGACAGGCACAGGAACAGCGCCAGCACGACCCAGCCCAGCGGCGTGCGGAAGAACGAGGAGAACTCGCGGCTGGTGAGGGCCCAGAGTCGGGTCATCGCGCCGGCGCTCCTTCCTCGTCCGGCTGTTCGCCGGGCGCCGCGGCCAGGGGGCCGGCCCCGTTCGTGTCCGACGGGTGCTCATCGGCTTCGATGATCGACGTGAAGAGTTGCTCGAGGGTCGGCATCTCGCGTCGCAGGTCGCGGCAGAGGATCAGGCCCCGTGCGAGCGCGCGGGCGATCGGCTCGCGGAGGTCTGCGAACCCCGGGAGCGGCGTGATGGTGAGCCGGAACCAGTGGGACGCGCCGTGGGCGTCGGCCGTTGCTGCGCGGGGCAGGCCCGCCCCGCTCGCTTCTTTCATCGTGTCGAGGCGGACGGAGGCGACGCCGGGGATCGCGCGGAGATTGCTCATGACGCGGGCGATTTCGCCGCCCCAGCCGCCGGCCTCTCCCGCGCCCGAGATCGAGACGGAGCGCGCATCGGCCAGGACCTCCACGCTGTGCACCGGCGGCACCCGCCTTTCCAGGTCGGCCAGGAGCATGCTCGGGGTTCCATCGGCCCGCAGGCGTCCGCGTGCGATGATGAGCACGCGATCGCACGTGCGCTCCACCTCGGGCAGGATGTGCGACGAGACGAGCACGCACCGGTCCTTGGCGAGGTCGCGGATGAGCTTGCGCGTCTCGTAGATCTGCGTCGGGTCCAAGCCGCTGGAGGGCTCGTCGAGGACCAGCACGGGCGGGTTGTGCAGGAGTGCAGCGGCCAACCCCACGCGCTGCTTGTAGCCCTTGGAGAGTTGGCCGATGCGCTTACGCGCGACGTCGTTGAGCCAGCACTTGCCCAGGGCGTGGGCGATGGCCCCGCGGCGGGCGCGGGCCGGCACGCCGAACAGGCGCGCCCGGAACGTCAAGTAGTCCACCACGCGCATCTCGGGGTAGAGCGGGGTGGATTCGGGCAGATAGCCCAAGGAGCGACGGGCGTCGAGCGTCTGGCGTAGAGTGTCGAAGCCGTTGACCGAGATACGCCCTTTTGTGGGGGGCATAAACCCCGTCACCATCCGGATCGTGGTCGTCTTTCCTGCCCCGTTGGGACCGAGCAACCCGACCACCTGGCCCTTCGGGACGTGGAACGACACATCCCGCACGGCGGGAAAGGACCCGTAGTACTTGCTGACGCCTTCGACGCGGATCATCAATGACGCTCGGCGGACCGGGGAAGGGGCGGAAGCGGCCGGGAACTCAGGCTTCCGGCAAATCGTACAAGAACGGGATCGGGTGCTTGGATTGAACGACGTTCGTGAGGCGTTCGTGCAACGGGAAAGCTGCGTGAGACAGGCTCGGAACGGCGCGGGTCCGGATCGTCCAAAGGTACCGCAGTTCGCGGCCGAGGGAGCGGGGGACAATAGCCGGTTCTCGGTCTTGGTCGAGTCGGTTGCAGTTGTCAAAGCGAGCGAGACGATGTTACCCCCGACGAGGGGGTGGTAGACTGTTGGATTGACGGAGTCTCGGGGCGCGAGTGCAACCGGCGAACCCGGCGGAACCGATGGAGTGTGGAAGTCGGATGATGCACGCGGGATCAGCCGGGGTTCGGGGGGTTCCATGACGAATGACAGGCCCAAAGTGCTCGTGGTTGGCGACTTCGGGGGCGGCGCTGCGGAGGTCACGGCGGCGCTGAGTGCGCGCTTCGACATCGAGCGCGCACAGGCCGGGCGCGTCGATCGCGCCGTGCTGGCGGACTGCGACGCCGTGGTGACTTCTCCCGTGGACCTGGGGACGCTGGGCCTGGCGGCGACCGGCCAGATGACCGACGGCCAGGCGGTCGCGGTGCTGTCGGCGATCGGCGAGGGCGTCTGCCTGTCGACGCTCGACGGCCAGATCCTGTGGATGAACGAACGCTTCAAGGGCTTCGACGATCAGGTCAAGGCGCGCATCTCGGCGGTTTGCCGCCAGGCGGCGACGGGCTTTGCCGACCGTGTGCTGGACCAGGAGGCCCAGAGTTACGCGATGACGAGCAAGTACGACGTCGCGACTCCCGACGAGAAGCGTTTCTACGAGGTCGTGGTTTCGCCGGTCAAGAGCGAGATGGGCGAGCCGGGGCGTGTCGCGGCGGTGGTGTGGGACGTGACGGCGTCGCGGCGCGTGCAGCAGAAGATGGACGCGATCGACCGCGCCGGCGCGGAGCTGGTGCGCCTCGACGCCGAGGCCGTGCGGAAAAAGCACGTCGTCGAACGACTCAAGCTGCTGGAAGACAAGATCGTGCGGTACTCGCACGAACTGATGCGGTTCGATCACCTGGCGATCCGCGTGATCGACGAGCGCACCGGGCGGCTGGAGCTGGTCATCGCCAAGGGCCTCTCGCCCGAGGCGATGGAGGTCGAGCTCTACGCGCAGAAGGAAGGCAACGGGATCATGGGCTACGTCGCCGCGACGGGGCGCAGCTACCTGTGCGCCGACGTCCGTCGCGACCGGCGGTACGTGACGGGCATGCCGGGCGCCAAGAGCAGCCTGACGGTGCCGCTGCGCCTGCACGACAAGATCATCGGCGCGTTCAACATCGAGAGCGACCAGGTCGCGAGTTTCACCGAGGAAGACCGTCAGTTCGCGGAGATCTTCGCGACGCACATCGCGCTGGCGCTGCACATCCTCGACCTGCTCGTGGCCGAGCGCTGCACGACGGGCGAGACGGTGACGGGCACGGTGCAGGGCGAGATCAGCGAGCCGCTCAACGACATCGTGGCCGAGGCGCAGTGGCTGCGTCAGGCCGCGGAGCGCGACCCGACCATCAAGGAGCATGTCGAGCGGATCCTGTCGGACGTGGGCTCGATCCGCGACAAGATCAAGGAGGCGGCGGGCGGGCCCCAGACGATCCTCGGCGCCGACAAGATGCTCAACGACGTGAGCATCGACCCGCTGCTGCAGGGCCGGCGGGTGCTGGTCGCCGACGACGAGCCCAAGATCCGCGAGACCATCCGCAACGTGCTGCGGGGCAAGGGGTGTCAGGTCATCGTCTGCAAGGACGGCGGCACGGCGATCGCCGAGCTCGACGCCGCCCGGGTCGGCGAGAGCACGCTGGGCGGGACGTTCGACCTCGTGCTGAGCGACATCAAGATGCCCGACCATAACGGGTACGAAGTGTTCGCCGCGGCCCGGCGTTTGAGCGCGGGGCTCCCGGTCATTCTGATGACCGGGTTCGGCTACGACCCGCACCATTCGATCGTGCGGGCCAGCCAGGAAGGGCTGA
>CALMQD010000028.1 GCA_937871415.1 uncultured Phycisphaerales bacterium
TGAGTGAGGCGTGATCACGGTTTCGTGATGAGCGGTGCTTCGACGCGCGGGGCGCTTGGGGCCGACTGCGTGGCCGTGGCGCCCGCGGCCGCACCGACCTTCGCGACGTCCTCGCCGGCTTCGGCGAGGACGAGGATCACCGTTCCCACGGGGACTTGTTGACCCTCGGCCACCGCAAGCGAGGCCACGGTGCCATCATCGAACGTCTGCAGCTCCATCGTCGCCTTGTCCGTCTCGATGTCGGCGATCACGTCGCCGGAGCGGACTTTCTGGCCCGGCTTGACGCCCCAGCGCACGATGGTCCCCATCTCCATCGTGTCGGACAGGCGCGGCATTTTCATCTGGATCGGCATCGAAGACTCCTGAACGCAGGCGATCGGAGGCAAGTTTATCGGTGGGAGGGACGGGCGGACAAAGAGCCCCCCGGGGGTTCGATGGGGAGAGGCAGCGCCCGGGAGTAAAGCCCGGCGTCCATCGCGAATCGGTCCAGCACTCTTCCCCGCAGTTCGTCATCGTAGAGGTCGTCGGCCCCCGGCAAAGCCCCGCGGCCGGCCAGTTCGCCGCAGGGAACATCGGCGCAGGCTCCCGGAGTACCCTGGCGTCCGTCGGCCACGGCTCGGGCGGCGCGTGCTTCCGGCGCCCGCAGGGCGAAGCGCCGGGCCACGGCCCCGAGGCCCGGCCCAAGGTCCTCGACCCGCCCGACGAAGTCCATCCGACGGTCGGCGAGAAACGTGAACTGCGGACGCCAGTGATAGTCGAGGGTCCGATCCGGAGAGCCGCACACGGCGCCGACAAACTCGCGGAAGGAGATCCCGCGTGCGTAGTCGACGTTCGACGCGGAGGGCATCCGGAGCCACAGGCCGTTGCCGGCGTCAAACACCGCCTCCGAGTCCAGGCACACCTCTACGCCCTTCGCACGCGCGACGTCTTCGATCAGCCGCCGGGCGCCGTTGAAATAGCCCGTCGCGGCGAGTCGGACGAACTTGTCGGCGAACGCCGAAGCCAGACGCTTCAGCGGGTCGCGGACAAAGGTGAACGTGAAGGCCGACGAGAGGATGCGCTCGCGGTCTTCGTGGCGGTACCGAAGGAGCGAGTGCCGCTGCAGGCAATAGGCGTGGATGCGCGGCACCTGTTCGCCCGCAGGGTCCGCCGCGGACAGAAACCAGCGTTTGATCTCGGTGCAGGCGCTCTTGGGGATCGCGCACACGACGAACCGCTCGCCCGGGTCGACGAAGTAGTGCGCCAGCGGGTGGAGTTCGTTCCCGCCGATCGAGGTCCCGAGGGCGACAGACGCCGCCGACGGGGTATCAGATGGCGGAACTGTCCGGGTCACGCGTTGCCCAGCATCCCCCGCACCGCCCGAACGATCTTGCCCTTGTGCGGCAGGTACTCGAGTTCAAGATTCTTGGCGTACGGCGTCGGCACGTCGTCGGTGTTCACGCGCAGCGGCTGGTGGTCCAGGTAGTCGAACGCACGCTCGCAGACCTGCGTGATCACTTCGCTCGCGACACTCGCGAACGGCCAGCACTGGTCTACGACCACGATGCGACCCGTCCGCTTGAGGCTCTCGATGATCGAGTCGATGTCGAGCGGCCGGACGGTCCGCATGTCGAGCACGTCGCAGACGATGCCCTCCTTCTGCAGTTCGTCCGCGGCTTCGATGCAGAAGTTCACCGGACGCCCGAACGACACGAGCGTGCAGTCGCTGTTGCGCTCGCCGGACCACGTGCCGCGCCGGAGGGCGGCCACGCCGAAGGGGATCGCGAACTCGCCCTCGGGGACCATGCCCTTGTCGCTGAGCATGCGCTCGGACTCGAGGTTGAAGACCGGGTCTTCGTCGCGAATGGCCGTCGTCAGGAGGCCCTTGGCGTCGGAAGCGCAGGAGGGGATGGCGATCTTCACACCGGGGATGTTCGAGTAGAGGGCCTCGACGGTCCAGGAGTGGGTGGAGCCCAACTGACCGCCCGCGCCGTTGTTGCCGCGGAAGACGACCGGGCAGCCCCACTGGCCGCCGGACATGTAGAGCATCTTGGCGACGTTGTTGAGGAGCTGGTCGGCCGCGACGAGCGAGAAGGACCAGGACATGAACTCGATGATCGGGCGCAGGCCGTACATCGCTGCGCCCACCGCGAGGCCCGCGAAGCCGTTCTCGCTGATGGGGGCGTCGATGATGCGCTGCGGGCCGAACTCGTCGAGCATGCCCTGGCTGACCTTGTACGCGCCGTTGTACTGGGCGACCTCCTCGCCCATGAGGAAGATCCTCTTGTCCTTGCGCATCTCGAGGGTCATCGCGTCGCGCAGGGCTTCGCGGAACTGCATCTCCTTGGCGGGCGCGCCGGCGGGGAGCAGGTGGGAGGTGGTCGGGTCGAGGAGTTGCTGGTCGAACGTCATGCTTCGTGCTCGGGATCGGTGGGATAAACACGGTGTGCGGCTGGGGCGTTCTCGCGGCCCCGGACCGCTCGATCTCGGTCGGATGAGCGACCGTGTCAGGTGCTCTTGGGCTCCGGCCTCCGTCGCCAGAAAATCGCTTCGCGCCGGCGCCGGTCCACCAGCGCTTCGTCCGGGTCGAACAGGTCCATCCACCACTCGACGGGGCGGACGGTCAGGTGGGCGTTCTCGCCGCGGTGATCGAGCGTGCTCGCGGCCCGCAGGGCGACGCTGATCACCGACCAGCCGCCGGGACGCAGGACGCGCTCGAACTCGTTCTTCAGCCGCGGCAGGTCGGCCTCCTCGATGTGCTCGACGACGTCGAAGCAGATCGCCAGGCCGAAGGCGGAGTCGTCAAAGGGAAGGCGTCCCCCCTGGATGACCCGGAGCCGGTCGGAACCGACGCCGTGCGGCGCCAGGCGAGCGCTCGCTCGTTCGATGGCGACTCGGGACACATCACAACCGTGGACGCGGCTGCCGGGCATTTCCTGGGCGAGATACTCGAGCGCGAAGCCGACGCCGCAGCCGACATCCAGCACCGGCCCGCCGCACATGCGAAGACGTTCGAGGTACCGCACGACCGCGCGGAAGCCCGGCGAGTTCTCGGCGCGGTTGTAGGCCTCGTGCGAGGTGATGATCCGGTCGTAGATATCGGCGTAGTCGGTGGCCATGGTCTCAACCGATCTCCACGAGCGACTCGCCGGAACGAATCAGATCGAGCGCCTTGGTGAGGTGTCGGCCAAGTAGTTCACGCAGGTGGGCGTTCGACGTGTTCCCGCAGGTAAGCAGAATCACAGCCGGCGGCTTGCCGCGTCGGCGGAGTATCGATACAAAGTCACTGTCCTTGGTGATCAGCACATCGGTTCCTTGCCGTGCCCTCTCGAACAGGCTGTGATCGCTTTCTCGCTCCAAACCGAGGGCCACGATCGACTCGCACTCCGCCGAGGACACTCGCTTGATCCACGGCACCAAGTCAGCGGAGATGTGCGCGTCGAGCCAGACCTTCATGCCGCAGGCACCTCAAGCAACGAGCCGTGGGTGGTTGAGGTGCAACGACGCGTACACGAGTGCCGCCCTCACGTCGTCCGATTCGAGCATCGCGAGTTCTTTGACAACCTGATCGCTCGACAGGCCGGCGGCGAGAAGATCGAGAATGTCGGTCACCCGCACACGCAGTCCGCGGATGCAGGGCCGACCGCCGCATTGATCGGGGTTCACGGTGATGCGTTTGAGTAGCTCAGTTTCGGCAGTGCTGGACATGAGAAATCCGTGGTTGATCGCGTGTCAGAGCAGCGGGTTCTTCGCCCCGTGGACATAAGGCCGCGTCGGCGAGAGGTTCTTGTCGATGTTCACGTACACGTCGCTGTAGAGCTCCTCGAGCCCCGGCGCCGGCGAGTCCTCGGCGAACTGCATCGCCCTGGCCACCTCGTCCTTCACGGAGCGCTGCATGTCGGCGAACGCCTGCTCGGTCAGGCTCTTGCGTTCGTTGAGCAAATAGGCCGCGAGGTTGTCGATCGAGTCCTTCTCCTTGACCTTCTCGACCTCCTCCTTCGTGCGGTACTTCTGCGGGTCGCTCATCGAGTGGCCCTGGTAGCGGTAGGTCTGCAGGTCGACAAAGCCGGGGCGCTGGCGCTCGCGGCACTCGTCGGCGAAGGGCTTGAACTTGTCGTAAAGGCGCAGAATGTCCATCGCCTCGTCGCGCGTGATGCGCAGGCCGTCGATGCCGTAGCCCGCGGGCTTGCTGAGCAGGTTGTGGGCCATCGTCGTGCCCCGTTCGATCGACGTGCCCATCGAGTACCCGTTGTTCTCGACGATGTAGATGACCGGGAGGTTGTAGAGCCCCGCGAGGTTGAGGGCCTCGTGGAACGCGCCCTGGTTCAGCGCGCCGTCGCCCAGGTAGCACAGGCAGACCTTCTTCTTGTCCGAGGTCTTCATCACCTCGCGCTCGTACTTGGCGGCGAACGCCAGCCCCGCGCCCAGCGGCGTCTGGGCCCCGACGATCCCGTGCCCGCCGAAGAGCCAGTTGGGCCTGTCGAACATGTGCATCGACCCGCCCTTGCCCTTGGCGCAGCCGGTCGCCTTCCCGAACATCTCGGCCATGCAGGCCCCGGCGTCCATGCCGCGTGCGAGCGCGTGCCCGTGGTCGCGGTACGCGGTGATCACCGGATCGTCGTGATTCACGGCCTGGATGGTCCCGACGGCGCACGCCTCCTGGCCGATGTACAAGTGGCAGAACCCGCCGATCTTGGCCTGCTGATACGCCTGGGCACAGCGCACCTCGAACTCGCGGATGAGCAGCATGTCGCGCAGCCAGCGGTGCAGCGTCTCGGGCGGCAGGCTCTCCGAAGGGCGGCCGCTCGACCGGAAATGTCCCGGGGCTGCGGGCGTTGTCGCGGGGCTCATGTCTGCGTGTTCCTGTTTCGGGGACGACCAATCCGAACGCTCGGACCGGACTGTGACCGGCCTTGTTCCGGGCCCCACCGCCGCGCAACCGCTGTCGTCCGCTTACATGCGGAAATAGGCCGGAAAAGCCTGGCGGCAGAAGGCGGATGGCCGGGATGACGAACGCCCGTCTGACCTGCCCGCTCGCGGCCGAAGCCGCCTGCGAGCCGGGAAACGGCCGTCGACGCCCATGTTAGGCGGGCTGGCCCGAAAGCACCTACAGATTACCGACCGTAATACGAACAGGCACGCCATATGGGCGTGCCTGCCGTGTTCAATCTTGGCTGTTGGTGTCCGTCGACTCCCCTCGTGCGATAGCGAAACGCAAGGCCCGCTCAAGGATCAAAGCCATCAAGTCACTGTGTCCGCAGGGCCTGGTCGCTGTGTTCCGGCGTGCCCGACGCGATCGCGCGGGCCTGGAGCAGCACCAGCGCCCACTGCAACTGCGGGTCGACGCCCGAGGTGATCAGTTGCGAGGGCTCCGGGTGGTCCTTGGTCTCGACCTTGTCGCCCTCGATGTTCTCCGGCAGCAGGTCGGCCTCCTGGCGCATCTTCAGGGCGTCGATCGTCTGCTGCGGCAGCATGTCGACGCTCAGGTGCGGCTCCACGCCCCACACGCTCGCGCCCGGCTTGCGGTGCAGGATGTGCCCGTCGGGCAGCATGTAGTACTGGGTCGTCAGACGCATCTTGGCCTTGCCGTCGCGGCGCAGCGGCCAGACGTTCTGAACGCTGCCCTTGCCGAAGCTCCGCTGACCGACGACCACCGCGTCGATCTGGCCCTTGTCCGCGTAGTGGCGGATCGCGCCCGAAACGATCTCGCTCGCCGAGGCGCTCCCCTCATTGATGAGCACCGCCACCGGGATGCCGTTGAGCAGCGCCCGGCCCTCGGTCGCGGCCTCGGACTTGCCGGGACCGCCGTTGACGGGGGGCGTTGTCGACACAATCGTCCCCGAGTCGATGAAGACGTTGGAGACGCCCACCGCCTCGGTCAGCAGTCCGCCCGGGTTGAACCGCAGGTCCATGATCAGGCCCTTGAGCCCGCTCGTGCGTTTCATCTCATCGACCGCCGTCCGGAGCTCCTTCGTGGTCTTCTCCGAGAAGCCGGAGATGCGCACGTAACCGATCTGGTGCTCGGGATCGATGAAGTAGTCCCAGTCGTCCTCGTGCACGCCCGACCGCCGCCAGCCCTTGACCGACGGCTGATCGATCACCGCGCGGGTGAGATCGAAGGAGACCTCGTTCCCGTCTCGTTCCATCACGATGTTGACGTTCGTCCCCTCCGGCCCGGTGATGAGGTCGATCGCCTGGTTGGTGCTGATACCGACGGCCGACTGGCCGTTGATCTTCTTGATGAAATCGCCGGACTTGACCCCCGCGCGCTGCGCCGGAGTGCCTTCCAGCGGCGAGACGACCTTGATCAT
The DNA here is from genome assembly GCA_937871415.1 of uncultured Phycisphaerales bacterium. Taxonomy (GTDB): domain Bacteria; phylum Planctomycetota; class Phycisphaerae; order Phycisphaerales; family UBA1924; genus JAHBK01. Next base: position 6,291 of record CALMQD010000028.1, read on the forward strand.
CTGCGACTCGTCGTCGAGCTGGATCTGGATGCCCACGCCGCGGAACGAGCCCGTGGTCATGCGGTCGAACCGGGCGACCTCGTCGGGCCAGATGATCGCCGAGAAGTCGTCGAGCCTGCTCATCGCGCCGTTGCCGAACTCGTGCAGGATCGCCTCCGGCGGCAGGTCCACCGTCTTGTCGTTGGTGACGAGCGTGTCCTCGAGCAGGTCGCGCATGTTCGCGATCGTCACGGTCGCGCCCGGCGTGTTCAGGCGGGTCTTCTGCGACTTGAGGAACGTCACCATCTGGTTGCGGCGCTCGGCGTCACCAAGCGAGGGGAACGCCGCCTTCAGGTCCGACGTCGTCATCATGACCTCGAGCGCGTCGAGGCCCGCCGTCAGCAGGTCCTTGAGGCCCGTCGTCCGTGAGTCGATGTGCTGCTGCGACGCGTTCCAGATCGCGCCCATCACGGTGTTCGCGTCCACGTCCTTGAGCCGATCGTGGTAGCTCTCGCCCAAGCCGTTGTAGGGCGGGAGCGGGCTCTTGCCCTCCTCCAGGCGCTGGTCGTTCCGCAGTTTCCAGAACGACTCGGGAACGTACATCCGCATCATCGCCAGGCGCAGGCTCAGCCGTTCCACGTCGGGCTTGAACCTCCCCGATTCCTCCAGCAGCAGGTGCAGGCGGTAGAACAGTTCGTTGGCCAGGAACCAGTCTTCCTTCGCCTCCGCCTCGTGGGCCGCCTTCTCGGCTCGATCGATGAGCTCCACGATCCGCGGCTCGTGGATGAACCCGGCCTTGTCCTTGACCAGCAGGAACATCTCGACCGCTTCCTTCAGCGCTTCGGAGGCCGCCTTGGGAGAGGCCTTGTCCTGCAGCTTGTCGTTGAGTTTCTTGTCGACCTCGGCGATCTTCGCGGCCCGGTCGGCCTCGCGCTTGGCGATCGACTGATCCAGGCTCGCAACAGCGGCCTTCAACTCCGCCGCGTCCGGCGTCGTCGGGAGCGCGTCGGCCGTCTTCTGAAGGTCTTCCTCTTTCTCGCTCCGCGCGGCGCGCCAGAGTTCATCGGCGTAGGTCTTGAGATCCGGCGCCGGCGCTGCCGTCGTGGTCGCGGACTGGCCGCCGGTCGCCGCGGCCTGGGCCAGTAGCCCGGCCGGGGTGAGGAGCAACACCGACGCGGCGAGGGAACCCGCCGCACGCGTCCACCACCGGGGCGTCACGCTCGATGTGCGACCGGTCAACATCACCCGACGGGTCAGATCCTGGCTCATTGCAGCTCCTTGCGGTGGGCCGGGGCGGCCCTCCAGATGGCTTGTGTCGCCGCGCGATTCGGGGTCCGGTCCCCCTTGCACCAAACGTACGCCCGGGGGGTTCGGTCCGTTCAATCACGCGCCTCGGACCGGCATTGATCGGCCCGCGCTCCGGTCGGCGCAAACCTTTGCCTCCCCGGGTCCGGCGCCGGGTGCGCACAGCCGATCAAGGCCTCACAGCCCGCGCAGTTTGACCTCGCGTACCGAGGCCCCTCGGCGTGTGTTCCGGACGACTCCGCGTGTTACCGGCGTCTGTCTCGCCGCGTTGCATCGGAGTTCGGCGTGCGTTCGAACTCGATCCGTGCCCGCGCTGCCGGTCGCGGCAGGGGTCGAGTACAGTCGTTGTGCGCCGGACCCGGGGGCCGTCCTTCCGGTCCGAGTTGCCCTCAGGAGTTCGTCCTCATGACGCCCCCAACCTCTGTCGCCCCCGCCGGCGCCCCGGCGCACGCCCCCAAGCCCGGGGCTTCCGCCGTGCTCCCGGAACGACTCCCCGGCGCCAGGCCCGTCCGAGCGCCGCGCGGCCTGAAACTCTCCTGCAAGACCTGGCAGGCCGAAGCGGCCATGCGCATGCTCATGAACAACCTCGACCCCGCGGTTGCTGAGCGGCCCGATGCGCTCGTGGTCTATGGCGGACGCGGCCAGGCCGCCCGCTCATGGGAAGCCTTCGACGCCATCATCGCCGCGCTCAAGGCTCTCGAGCCCGATCAGACGCTGCTCGTCCAGTCCGGCAAGCCCGTCGGCGTCGTGCGCACACACGAGGATGCGCCGCGGGTCCTGATCGCCAACTCCAACCTCGTGCCGCACTGGGCGACGCAGGAGCACTTCGACGATCTGGCCCGCAAAGGGCTGATCATGTACGGCCAGATGACGGCCGGGTCGTGGATCTACATCGGCACCCAGGGCATCCTGCAAGGCACGTTCGAGACCTTCGCCGAGTGCGGGCGGAGTCACTTCGGCCCGCCCAAGGGCGATGGGACGCTCAAGGGCAGACTCTGTGTCACGGGTGGATGCGGCGGCATGGGCGGCGCCCAGCCGCTGGCGATCACCATGGCCGGCGGCGCGGCGTTGATCGCCGACGTTGATCCGTCGCGCCTCGATCGGCGCTGCGCCGACAAATACCTCGACGAAGTCGTGCCGGTCAAGGGCGAGGGGCACGCGGCTCGTTTGGCGGCGATCGACGCTGCGATCGACCAGGCCGTGAAGCACGCCCGCGCGGGGATCGCCCGGTCGGTGGGCGTCTGCTGCAACGCGATCGAACTGCTCGAGCGTCTGCTGGAGCGCCGCGTGCACGTCGACGTGCTCACCGACCAGACCAGCGCTCACGATCCGCTCGTCGGCTACTGCCCCATCGAGTACACCTACGCCCAGTCGCTCAAGGCCAAGGAGCAGGACCCCGACGCGTACATCGCCCGGAGCATGGCGAGCATGGCGCGGCACGTCCGCGCCATGCTCGAACTCCAGAAGCGCGGCGCGGTCACGTTCGACTACGGCAACAACATACGCCAGCGCGCCAAGGACGCGGGTGTGGCCAACGCCTTCGACTTTCCCGGCTTCGTGCCCGCGTTCATCCGCCCGCAGTTCTGTCTGGGACGCGGGCCATTCCGCTGGGCGGCGCTCTCGGGCGAGGCCCGCGACATCTTCGTGACCGACCACGAGATCCTGAAACTCTTCCCGAAAGAGAGCGGCGACCCGTACGCCGAGCGCCTGCACCGCTGGGTGCTGTCGTGCCACGCCAACCCCGAGGCGCTGCTCAAGGGAGACTTTGCCAACTGCAAGCCGCGGTTCGAGTTCCAGGGCCTGCCGGCGCGCATCTGCTGGCTGGGCCTGGGCCAACGCGACAAGGCGGGACTGCTCTTCAACCGGCTGGTGGCCGAGGGCAAGGTCGCCGCGCCGATCGTCATCGGACGCGACCACCTCGACTGTGGCAGCGTCGCGAGCCCGAACCGTGAGACCGAAGCGATGAAGGACGGCACCGACGCCGTGAGCGACTGGGCGATCCTCAACGCGATGGTCAACATCGCCGGCGGCGCTTCGTGGGTGAGTTTCCACCACGGCGGCGGCGTCGGGATCGGCTACTCCCAGCACGCCGGCCAGGTGATCGTCGCCGACGGCACGCCCCAGGCCGCAAGACGTCTGGAGCGCGTGCTGACGAACGACCCGCTCATGGGGGTCCTGCGGCATGTGGACGCCGGGTATGACGAAGCTGAGGAGTGCGCACGGCGACTGCACATCCACATCCCGCGGTGAGGATCGCGAGGCGGCCGTCAAGCCGACGCGAGGATGTTCTCGGATTCGGTGGGCTGATCGGTTGATCGCGGCGTGTCGTGCCAATCCACGACCCGCATCGTGCCGTCGTCGTGTTCGACGGCGACGGTCAGGCTCTCGACCCAGTCGCCGCAGTTGATGTAGACCAGACCGCAGGGGGTGGTGCGGTATTCGGCCTTGTGGATATGCCCGCAGATGACGCCGTCGAGGCCGCGTGACCTGGCCTCGTCGATCAGCACATCCTCAAACCGCGCGATGTGCTGGCACGCCTTTTTGACCTTCATCTTGATGGACTGCGAGAGCGACCACGGGGCGCACCCGAACTTCGCGCGGAGCCGGTTGGCCCAGCGGTTGGCCACGACCAGCCCGTCGTACGCCGTGCCGCCGATCATCGAGACCAGGCGCGCGTGCCGGATGACCAGGTCGGCCTGGTCGCCGTGCGTGACAAGGTACCGACGCCCGTCGGCGGCGTGGTGGATCGCTTCGTGGACGACCTCGACGCCTCCGAAGTTCAGTTCGGTGTAGTGCCGGGCGTGCTCGTCGTGGTTGCCGGGGATGAAAACGACGCGCGTGCCGTGTTTGGACATCTTGAGCACGCGCTTGACGAAGCGGTTGTGCGACTCGGGCCAGTGCCAGCGTGAACGCAGCCGCCACATGTCGATGATGTCGCCCACAAGGTAGAGCGTCCGGCACTCGACGCTTTTGAGGAAGTCCGCCGCGTCGTCGGCGCGGCTCGACGAGGCCCCCAGGTGCACGTCGCTCATGAAGATCGATCGGTACGCCAGCCGCTCCGGGCGGCGGCGGGGGGTGTCGTGCAGTGCGTGCAGCGGCGGAGGTGAGTCGATGGGCATGAGAGCGCTCGGATCGACGATTCTCTCCGCGGCGCCGGAGAATCACGCGCCAAGACTGTGCAAAGCCTTGCGGCCCCGGCCCATCCTCCGCTGAAGCCCATCCGAACGTCCGGGAATGCGCACAACGTCCCGTGGTTATCGGTGAATTCGGGGACCGCGCGCGGGCACAGCCCCGGGGGGCTGGACGCTCACGCTCCGCCGGGTACCGTCCATGCCCCGGCGCAGGGAGGGACGCTGTGCCTTCCGGGGGGGGTGGGGGGGCGCGGTCCACCCGCCCGCCTGCCGGGGTGCCAGAGGAGAGATAGAGATGCCGATCGATCATCGTCTCGCTGTGCATGCGTGCGCCATCGCGGCCATCGCCGGGCTCGCCGTGCCGGCCCTTGCCGCGTCCACCTTCACAAACCAGGCGGCCTTCGTCTCGAACCTGAACCCCGGTTACTCGCTCTCGACATTCAACGCGCTCGCGGCGTTCTCGACCCCTGCGACCCCGATGGCGGTCGCGAGCGGTGCGTTCAACGTCACCGCGACGACGGCGGCGCAGGCGTTCTTCATCGACACGGCCTCCGGCAACAACTTCCTCTCGACGGCGACCGCGACCGACGGCTTCAGCCGGCCCATCACGCTGAGCTTCTCAGGTTCTCCGGTGAACGCGGTCGGCGGCAACTTCTTCGTCGTCTCCGCGTTCGGTCAGTTGGTCGCCGAGCCGGTCAAGCTGACCTTCAGCGACGGGTTCGAGACCACGCTCTCATCCCCGATCAACACCACGTTCTTCGGTTACATCAGCGATGTCCCGCTCACATCGCTGACCGTCAGCCCCCTCGCTACGCACCGGTTCGTGGGCATCGACAATCTGCACGTCGGCGGCTCACCGGTCCCGAGCCCGGGCGCCGGTGTGCTGGCGCTGTTCGCGGGTGTGGTCGCCTCCCGCCGCCGCCGGTGATCGGCCCCGTCGATCAGTCCTGCCGTCCCTCGATCGCCGCGATCAGGCAGCCCGCGGCCAGGATGACCAGGTCGTCCAGGTCCGGGTCATCGCGTTCGACCGCGACGCTCAGCCGGTAGACGAACGGGTTGAGGTGCTGGCGGAAGCGAGCGATCCGCGTGCCGTCCTTGCGGTCGAGCGTGAACGTCTGCGGCGAGATCAGCGACACGAGGTCGATGTACCGGCGCGCAAACGCCAGGAAACTGCCCTCCTCCCGGAGATCGGCGATCTCGCGCCCCGCGGCGTCGAAGACCAGCCAATGGTCGCGGATGAACGTTGACGAGAGGCCCTTGCGCCGGAGCGACCCGAGAGACTGACCGGACGCGAGCGTCACGTCGTACGAACTCGAGAAATCGATGACGCTCTGCGCCTTGATCACGACCAGTTCGGTCGTGCACGTCTCGTCCGTGTAGATCCGGATGTCCTCGCGGAGTTTGAACGCCTTCTGCTTGCAGTAGCCCACGACCTTCATCTGCGGGTCGTAGATGTGAAATGCGGCGCCGAAGAGTTTCAGAACCTGGCGGCGAATCGTGTACGATTCGCCGGGGCGGATATCGATCGCCATGCGGTTGGGTCCTCGGAGGGTGAGGGGCGGCGGAAAATCGCGGGTTGGCCGCATTTCCGGCGGGGCGCTGTGGGGAGCAGAGGGGCTTGGGTTCCGGCGGGCCTCAGATTACACTGGGGCTCGCAGGAGACGCAACATGACTGTTCATCGCAGGCCGGGTGGGGGCGGGCGTGGCGGCGCATCCGTCCGACGCACCCGGATCAGCCTGTCCGCCCTTGTCGCGATCACCGCCGGTCTGGGCGTGGCCGCGCCGGCGCCGGGCTCCGCGGACCCGGAGCCGATGCCGACGAACCCATCGGGAGCGTCGCGGCCGGTGTCGCCGGACGCCTCGACACCGACCGATGAATCAGAGTTGCTCGCCGGGCCGCGGCTGCGACTCTCCGACGCGCGGACCCTCATCGAACGCAACGCCAAGGGCGAGTTCCGGCGACTGACGAACCGGCCGGAGGAGGAGGCCGCGAAGCGGCTCGACCTCGACCCCTCGGTCCGCGCGCAAGTGGACGACGTCGTCGCGCAGCGCCGGACCGAACTGCGCCTGTTCGTCATCGACCACATGGACGAGGCGCTCGAGATCGTGACGGCGACCGAGAGCAAGGACCGCGACAAGGCCGAGGAGCTTTCCCGGCGGTTGTACCGGGCGTTCTCGCCCGACCAGCCGCGCGACCCGCTGATGCCCGCGCTCGCGCGGGTGTTGTCGCTCGACGACATCGCCGAAGTGCACCGCCTGGTCAATGAATACTGGGAGGGGCTGGTGGCTTGGGAGCTGCGGAACCGCAAGCCGAAAGACCGCACGCCCGAGAAATGCCGGGAGACCGAGGAGCGCCTCGCCTACCAGGTCTTCAAAGACGAGCTGCGGAGCGCGTACGAGACGAGCCTGCAACCGTACCGCGAGAAGTTCGAGCGGCTGGAGAAGGCCGTCAGACCCACGCCCGAGCAGCGGCAGGAGATCGTCGACATTGTCAAGGAGTACGTGCGGAGAACGCGGACGCGCCCCAGCGAGGCGGAGCGCAAGGAGGTGATGGGCCGCATCTACCGCGTACTCGACGACGACCGGCGGGCGAAGTTCTTCGACCTGGTCGTCGGCGATGTGGCCGCGGGCATGTGGTGAACGGGGGCGTTCGTTCCCGAGCTGCACGTCCCGCCGGGGGCGTTAGAACAGGCCCGGCCCGTCGTTGACCGGCTCGAGCTTGCCGGTCTTCGGGTTCAGACGCATCTTCGGTTTCGCCGGCTTGGGCGGCTCGGCTCGTGAGCTCGGCGTCGCGGGCCCGGGCTTGGCATCGGGCTTGGCGGAGGGCTTCGAGTCCGACCGCTCCGTCTTTGCGTCGCGTTTCTCACCCCGTCCCCTGCTCGGCGCGGCCCGCTTCACCGGGGCGGTTTCGATGAGTTTCGGCTGCTCCTCGTCCTCGCCCAGACGGGCGCGGGCGTTGACCTTGAGCGCCGCGGCTTCGGCCTTGGAAGCGCCCACCGGCGGCGCGTCGGGCACCCCGCGCCGCCCGGTCGTCGTCGCCGCGCTCAAACCGGGCGCGGCGGGCTCGACGATGATGACGCCCTCCTGATCGCCCGGGTCTTCTTCGCCCTTCTTCGCCTTGCCCTCGTCGTCGAGTTCGAGATCCGCGATCGCCGTGCGCTTCTTGGCCTGCGCCAGCAACGCCTCGTAGAGCTTGCGGGTGTCGGTCTGGTTGATGGCGTTCACCGCCTGCGCGATCTCGCCGATGTAGCGTTCGAAGACGTCGCGGCGTTCGCTCTCCCGCTTCATCTTCAGCCGCTTGCGGAGGTACGCCCCGAGTTTCCGCCCGCACTCCATGAGCGCGAGCTTCATCTCCTTGCGGATCTCGTCGTAGTCCGCGATCGCCTCCTTGCTTTCACTCGTGAACGGCACCCACACACTGGCCATGTGGATCATGACGACCATCGGTCCGACCGGCGCCGAGCCGCGCGGCTGCTGCAAGTCGTAGTTCCGCCAGTTCGTCTCCGTCACCGCCTTGAAACTCGAGCAGGCCGACTGCTGGAACAGCAGCGGCACGCGGTTGGCGAATCGGATGACCCGCGCCGGTTCGTCGCCGGGCAGTTCGCCGCCGAACGCGATCGCCGCCTCGATCAGGAACGGACGACCGCGGTACACCTCGGCCTGGCGAGAACTCGCGGCGTAGAACTCCGCACGCACCCCCTTGAACATGCCCTTGAGCAGCTGCTGAACGCCGATCGGCGCCAGGCAGTCCGTCGGCGGCGGCGGGAGTTTGCTCTCCTGAAGCACCTTGAAGAGTTTCTCCGCGGTGCCGTGCTCGACCTCGGTCACCTTCGTGCGGCTGGTCAGCCCGACTTCCTTGCAGAAGTCCGACGCCGTTGTGGCGCTCACGCGGCTGAACTTGTCCTGCAGAAAGTTGTACAGCGTGTACCCGGGCTTCTCGGCCTCGGCTTCCTTGAGCATCTGCAGCAGGATGCCCAGCTCGATGCCGCGCGGGTGCGGCATGATCTCCTTCGTTTCCGGAGGCAGTTCTTCCACCGCACGCGGGAACACGACCACGCCGCTGGTCTCGGTCGTGACCTGCGGCACGGGCTCCGGCGTCGCGCCGGCGGACGTTTCGCCGGGCGCCCCCGGCGCGCTCTTCTTTCCCTTCTTGAAATCGAGCTCGTCCTCGGTCTCGGCGGCGCTCTCGCGGCTGGGGGGGACGAACGTGATCCGTGCGTGCGGGTTCGCGATCGCCGTGAGTTCGAGGAACTCGTCGACCGAGCCGCGCCCCTTCTGATATCGCCCCTCGAGCTCGACCGTCACGCTCGTGCCCGTCGGGTAGTCGTTCTGGGAGAGGAACTCCCCGCGATCGCTCAGCTCGCGTGTGCCGGGTGTGAGCGTGCGGAACCGCGCGAGCGGGAAGTCCTCGGTCTCCTCGTCGACCGTGACCTCGGCGCGGTTGGTCTTCGTGTTCATCGCCAGTTCGATGTGGTGCGCCGGCTTCTGCGCGCTGGGGCGAGTCTGGATCACCATCGGCTTGCCGGTAGTGATGAGCCCGTACATGCCCGCGGCGGAGATGCCGATGCCCTGTTGACCGCGCGACATCTTGAGTCGGTGGAACTTCGAGCCATACAGGAGCCGCCCGAAGATGTTCTCGACCTGCTTGCGGACGATGCCCGGGCCGTTGTCGACGATCGTCACGCGATAGCGCGACGACTTGACCTCGCGCCCCCGCTCGGGCTGCAGGTCCTCGATGACGACCGTGATATCGGGAAGAATCCCCGCCTCCTCGCACGCGTCGAGCGAGTTGTCGACGGCTTCCTTCACCGTCGTCAGCAGGGCCTTGCGGGGGTTGTCGAACCCGAGGAGGTGCCGGTTCTTCGCGAAGAACTCCGACACGGAGATGTCGCGCTGACGCGAGGCCATCGTCTCCGCGGTCACGCGGGCGGCGGCGCCGGAACCGGCTTTCTTCTTCACGCTCGTCTTCTCGGGGAGTTCGGCGACGGTCGACATGCGGCCCTCCATGGCTGCTCGTTTCTCTCGAAGCCCAGTCTACGCCCGCCGCCGGCGCTCGGGGGTTCCGCCCGTTCTTAAGCCGCATTTCACGCCGGTTCAATCGGTATAGTCGGTTGGAGATCGTTCGTCAGACCGGTCCGTCCCGTCCCCCAACCCCCTCAGCCAGCCCAACGAAATACCTGATGCCCAGCAACCGCCGCCTGATCGTCGTCGCCAATCGCCTCCCCGTCCGCCGGGTCTCCGGTGGCGAGACGCGCTGGGTGGCTTCGGAAGGTGGCCTCGTGACCGCGCTGGCGCCGATCGCCCGGTCGACGCACGGGGCGTGGGTCGGGTGGAGCGGCGCCAGCGACCGCAGGACCGCCCGGTTCACCCACGACGGGATCGCGATCCAGCCCCTGGCCCTGAGCGAGAGGGAGGTCGAGTCGTTCTATCACGAGTTCTCCAACCGCACGCTCTGGCCGCTGTACCACGACGCGATCCGTACGCCCGAGTTTGATCGGCGGCACTGGGGCCCGTACGTCGAAGTGAACATGAAGTACGCCCGGGCCGCGGCCCGCATCGCGCGCAAGGGCGACATCGTGTGGGTCCACGACTACCACCTGCAACTGGTCCCGGAGATGATCCGGCGTATGCGCCCGGGCGTGCGGATCGGGTTCTTCCTGCACATCCCCTTCCCGCCCGAGGAGATCTTCGCCTGGCTGCCGTGGCGCACCGAAATCCTGCGCGGGCTGCTCGGGGCCGATCTCGTCGGGTTCCAGACCACCGCGTCGGCCAAGAACTTCGCGGCCCTGGCCCGCAAGTACACGCCCGCCGAGGGAACGGACCACGAGCTCGAGATCGGCGGGCGGCGCGTCGCCGTCGGCTCGTTCCCGATCTCGATCGACGCCGACTGGTTCGAGTCGACGGCCAAACTGCCCAGGACGATCACGCAGGCCAAGGCCCTGCGTTCGCGCATCGGCGCCAAGCGCAAGATCCTCCTCGCCGTCGACCGGCTCGATTACACCAAGGGCATCGATGCCCGCCTGCAGGCCTACGAACTGCTGCTGGGCTCCGGTCGGCTCACGGTCGAGGACGTGTGCCTCATGCAGATCGCCGTCCCCAGCCGCGAACGTGTGTTCGAGTACGCCGACATGCGCGAGCAGATCGAGCGGCTGGTGGGGCGCATCAACGGCGAGTTCGCAGTCCCGGGCTCGGTCGCCGTGCACTATTTCCGGCGATCGTTCACGCGGGAGGAACTCACCGCGTTCTACGTCGCCGCGGACGCGATGGTGGTGACACCGCTGCGCGACGGCATGAACCTGGTCGCGAAGGAGTACGTCGCGTGCCGCCCGGAGGCGTCGGGGGCGCTCATCCTGAGCGAGTTCGCGGGCGCGGCCCAGGAACTGCGTCGAGCGATCCTCGTGAACCCGCGCGACGTCGAGGGCGTCGCGGACGCGATGCACTACGCCGTCAAGATGTCCAAGAAGGAAGCCCGGCACCGCATGGGCATACTCCGCACACAGGTGCGCAGGCACGACGTGTACGACTGGGCCCGGAGCTTCATGGAGGCCATGCGCTCATGACGACGCTCGAAGAGCACATCCGGTGGCTCGCCGCGACGCCCGTGCTGCTCGTGGCGTGCGACTTCGACGGCACACTGGCGCCGATCGCGCCGCACCCGGCGGAGGTACGGGCCGAACGGCGCTCGGTCGAGGCGCTGCGGGAGCTCGCCTCGCTCGGGCACACCCACGCCGCCGTGATCTCGGGGCGAGCGAGCTTCGACCTCTCCGAGTATTTCAAGGACCCCGCCGACCTGCTGCTGGTCGGCAGCCACGGCGCCGAGAACCCGCTCGCCTCCGAGAGCTCGGCGCTGCCGAAGGACACGGTCGAACTGCTGGCCCGCCTCCGCGCGGAGATCTCGCGCGCGACCGACGGCGTCGCGGGCGCCTGGGCCGAGACCAAGCCCCTGGGCGTCGCGGTTCACTACCGCCAGGCCGACCCCGCCGCGGCCGCGGACCTCACCGGCAGACTCCAGTCCATCGCCGCCGAGCTCGAGGGCGTGCGTCTCCTGCGCGGCAAGAAGGTCGTTGAGTTCGTCATCGGCGGCGGCGACAAGGGGCGCGCGCTGCTCAACCTCCGTCACCGCACCGGGGCGACGGCGGCCCTGTTCATCGGCGACGACGTGACCGACGAGGACGCGTTCGAGGTGCTGACCCGGCACGACCTGGGCGTCAAGGTCGGGACCGGCGACACACGCGCCGGTCAGCGCGTCACCGATACCTCCGCCGTCGCTGACGCGCTCGAGCAACTGCTCACCCTCCGGCGCCAGTGGCTCGCGTCGCGCCGTCTCTCGCCCATCGACCGGCACTGGTTGCTCTCCGACCAGCGGGCGTGCGCCCTGGTCGACCCGATGGGCCGCCTGGTCTGGGCCTGCATCCCGCGACTGGATTCCCCGCCACTGTTCGCCGAACTGCTCGGCGGGCCCGCTCGGGGGTTCTGGGAGATTGTCGCGGCCGATTGCCCGAACCAGCCGGAGCAGTGCTGGCTCGAGAAGAGCTTCGTGGTGCAGACGCGCTGGCCCTCGTGCGCGCCGGGCACGCCCGGCGATGCGCCCAGCCATCAGCTCGTCGTGACGGACTACCTCGACGTCAGCGTCGGACGCGGATTCCAGCGTTCGGGTCGCTCCGACCTCATCCGGGCCGTCAGCGGCACGGGCAGGGCCATCGTTCGGTTCGCGCCGCGCGTCGACTTCGGGCGTCAGCCGACCCGACTCAAGGTTGTGCAGGACGGTCTGGAGCTCATCGGATCGCCCGAGCCGGTGGTGCTCTACGCGCCGGGCGTGCAGTGGAAGATCGACGACGAGGGACCCCACCAGACCGCCATCGCCGAGATCGTGCTCAACGATCACGAGGTGGTGTTCGAACTGCGATGGGGAACCGGCTCGCTCCGCGTCGCGCCGCTCTCCGAGCCCGACCGCCGGGTGCAGACGCAGAAGTTCTGGTCGACCTGGTTGTCGAGCCTCCGTCCGCCGTCCCCGAGCAGGCCGCCGGAAGGGTCGGCCGCGCACTTCTGCCGCCTGTCGTGCCGCGAGCAGATCGAGCGCAGCGCTCTGCTGATCCGGGCGTTGTGCCACGGCCCGAGCGGCGCCATCGCCGCCGCGGCGACGACCAGTCTGCCCGAGCAGCTCGGCGGTGTGCGCAACTGGGACTACCGGTACTGCTGGCCCCGCGACGCGGCCCTCGCCGCGGCGTCCCTGGTGCGGCTGGGCAACACCGGCGTGGCGCTGCGTCTGCTCGACTACCTCGCGGCGATCGTCGCGAGCCTGCCCTCACCCGAGCGGATCCGGCCCATCTACGACGTCATGGGGCGCGAGCTGGGATCGGAGGCCGAGATCTCCGAGGTCGCCGGGTACGGCCTGAGCCGTCCGGTGCGGGTCGGCAATGCCGCGGCGGGGCAGACGCAGCTCGACGTCTTCGGCCCCATCGTCGACCTGGCCGCGATGGTCGCGGAGCGCGGCGCCCCGGTGACGCCCGAGGTCTGGCGCCTGGTCGAGGCCATGGTGCAGGCTGTCGCGGCGCGCTGGCGCGAGCCCGACCACGGCGTCTGGGAGATCCGCGCCGCCCCCCGGCACCACACGCACTCGCGCGTCATGTGCTGGCAGGCGGTGAACCGCGCGATCACCGTCGCCGATGTGGCGCTGGGCCAGTCACGCCCCGATTGGGCCGCGCTGCGGGACGAGATCGCCGCCGACGTCTTCGCCAACGGCTGGCACAAGGGCCTCAACTCGTTCGTGGGCTACTACCAGGGCCAGACCCTCGACGCCGCGGCGCTCTTTGTCGCGACGACCGGCATGCTGCCCGGAACGGATGAGCGACTGCGCGGAACGGTCGACGCGATCAACCGGGACCTGCGCCGCGGGGCCCTGGTCCGGCGCTACGTCGACGACGACGGTTTGCCCGGCATCGAGGGTGGCATGCTCATCTGCTCCTTCTGGCTGGTGGAGGGCCTCGCGATCGTCGGTCGCCTCTCGGAAGCCGCCGAGCTCTTCCGAGACCTCATGGCCCTGGCGCCGCCGTCGGGGCTCCTCAGCGAGCAGATCGACCTCAAGACCCTCCAGCCCCTGGGCAACTTCCCCCAGGCGTACTCGCACCTTTCGCTGATCAACGCGGCCGTGCGTCTGGCGGGGTTGGGCGTCGCGGTGAGCGACCTGGACCCGAAGGCGTAGCCCCGACGGCCGGGCACGGATCGACTACGCTCTCCTTTCGGAGAAGCGCTGATGAACGCCGCACCGCCGACGCACCCACAGACGCCCGCCACGCACGCCGCGCCCCGAACGCCGCCCATCGGCAAGCCGGGCGCCGCCTGCTCCGCCGTCGTCGGGCTGCAGTGGGGGGACGAGGGGAAGGGCAAGATCGTCGATCTGCTGGCCCAGCACTACGACGCGGTCGTGCGGTACAACGGCGGCGCCAACGCGGGCCACTCCGTGGTCGTCAAGGGCGAGCGGTACGCGCTGCACCTGGTCCCGTCCGGGATCCTCTACCCCGGCAAGCTCGCGGTCATCGCCAACGGCGTGGTGGTCGATCCCGAGGTGCTCATCAAGGAGACGACGGGGCTTGCGCAGCGCGGCGTCGACGTCCACGGGCTTGTTGTCTCCGACCGCGCACACGTCGTGATGCCCTACCACAAGGCCGAGGACGAACTCCGTGAGAAGATCCTGTCCGAGGCCGGGGGCATCTCGTCCCGCCCGGGCGAGAGCGCGCACGGCGGGGGCATCGGCACCACGAAACGCGGCATCGGTCCCTGCTACGCCGACAAGTGCCAGCGCTCGACCGCCGTGCGGTGCGGCGACCTCATCAACCCGGACGTGCTGAGGGCCAAGCTCGCGCGCATCACGGCCTTCAAGAACGCCACCCTCGGCGGTCTTGGCGCCAAGCCCTTCGAGGCCACGGAGTTGACCCGCTGGGCGCTCGACCTGGGCGACAAACTCCGTTCCTCGATCCGCGACACGACCTATCTGCTGCACGATCTGCTGGGGTCGGGGCGCCGCGTGCTGTTCGAGGGCGCCAACGCCGCGCTCCTTGACGTCGACCACGGAACCTATCCGTTCGTCACCAGTTCCAGCACGACGGTGCTGGGGATCCCGGCGGGCACAGGCATCCCCGGTGCGCGCATCGACAACGTCATCGGCGTCGTGAAGGCGTACTCGACGCGCGTCGGCAACGGCCCCCTGCCCACGGAGCAGATCAACGAGGTCGGAGAACGCATCCGGCAGCGCGGGCGCGAGTTCGGCACCACGACGGGCCGCCCACGCCGCGTCGGATGGCTCGACCTGGTCGCGGTGCGGTACTCCGCGCTGCTCAACGGAGTCTCGAGTCTGTCGGTGATGCTGCTCGACGTCCTGGCCGGGTTGGACGAGCTGCGCGTCTGCACCGCCTACCGACTCAAGAACGGACAGACGACCGATCGGTTCGTTCCCGACGCGGACTGGATCTACGACGCCGAGCCGGTGTACCAGAACCTTCCGGGCTTCCCGGAGGAGATCCAGAACGCCCGCAGGCGTGCGGACCTGCCGGCCAACGCCCGCGCTTATCTGGACCTCATCGAGCGAACGGTCGGGGTTCCGATCTCGATCGTCAGTGTCGGCCCCGACCGGGCGCAAACACTGTTGGAGTAGCCGGCCTCCCGGCGAACCCGCGCATCGTTCACGCGTACGATCCTCGCGATCCGGGGAATCGCGCTGGATTCACGATGACGCCTCCCTCCATGCCTTCGACGGCGATGAATACGGGTGCCGCGACGACCGCGCCGCACCCCGCGGCGCCCCCACGCTCGCCGTGGGCCGACGACCCGCTCGCGCTTAAGACCGTTGCCAGGCTGCAGCGCGTCTGCCCGCAGGCCGACCCGCTGCGGTACCTGCCCGACGTCCACCCGGCGCGCATCCCGCGCCACATCGCCGTGATCATGGACGGCAACGGTCGCTGGGCGACCGAGCGGGGCTTTCCGCGCATGTTCGGGCACCGCAACGGCGCCGCGGCGGTGCGGGAGTTGATGCGCGAGGCCGGGCACCTCGGCGTGGAGGTCCTCACGCTCTACTCGCTCTCGCAGGAGAACTGGAAGCGCCC
>CALMQD010000029.1 GCA_937871415.1 uncultured Phycisphaerales bacterium
GGTCTTCTCGATCGCGCCCACGCCGGGGACACGCTGGGCGATCTCGCGCGCGCGGGCGATGACGTCGGTGGGCTCGCGGTCCATGAGTTCGCTCAGCGGCACGCGCATGAGCATCGACGCGTTGTAGAGGATGATGCCCGAGGCCAGGAGGGCGGCGACGTCGTCGGCGATGGACCAGCCCTCGGCGGTTCCGCCGAAGAGGCGCGGGCCGAAGATCGCCAGCGAGATACCGAAGAACGCGGCGAGGGATGTGATGGCGTCGGCGCGGTGGTGGAAGGCGTCGACCTCGACGGCGCCCGAGGCGTGAACTCTCGAAACGCGCCGGGCGACGCGGAACATGGTCTCCTTCACCACCACGACGGCGACGAGCACGATGAGCGTGAACGGCGCGGGGGCGCGGTGGGGGTGCGTGATCTCGCGCACGGATTCGACGGCGATCACCGCGCCCGCGACGAACACGATCGCGGCGACCACCATCGCGGCGAGGGCCTCGGCCTTGCCGTGGCCGTAGGGATGGTCGGCGTCGGGCGGTCGCGAGCCGTATCGCAGCCCCGACCAGATGACCACCGAGCCGAGGATGTCGGTGATCGATTCGATGGCGTCGGCGACGAGCGCGTACGAATGGCCGACAAGGCCGGCGATGAGTTTCACACCGGCGAGCGCGACGTTCACGAGCAGGCCCAGCGCGGCGACGCGCTGCGTCGGCGGCCTGGGGGTCGAGGGCCGCGCGGCGGGGTTGGCGATCGGATCGGCCATGCGAAGCGATGATTGAATGCTTGCACCCCCAGCAGGGGCGATGACGGCCGAGGTGCGAGCAGACCGGGCCGTGGAGCGCCGGAGATGGACGCGACCCAGCGCGGCGCGATTGCGCCTTGGCCGGGGTTCACGCGCGGACGAGGGAAGTTGGGGATCTAGGATTCGAACCTAGACTAAGTGAGTCAGAGTCACTCGTGCTACCGTTACACCAATCCCCAATCGAACGGACGGCGGAGCGTTGACGGCGGAAGCGGGCCCCATTGGATGGGCAAGCACCGCCGATCAGGACACGAACAGGCCGCGGAACGAACGGACAATGCTACCGGGCAAATCGGCCCGGGCAAGCGGCGTGTTCAGTCCGGCGCGGACGGTCGTGACCCCCCACTTCCCGAGGTCGGCATCAGCCGGCGCGCTCGGCGGCGTCGATCGCTTCGAGCGTCGTACGCCGGATCTTGAAGATCAGTTCGAGCCGCGTGAGCTTGAAGAGGACTTCGACCTGCTGGCAGGCGGCGGCGACGGCGATGCACCCGCCGCGCTGGCGGACGGGCGAGATCAGGTCGACGAGCGTGTTGAGGCCGGCGGAGTCGAGGAACTTGATGTTCTCCATGTCGAGAACGAGGTTCCGGGCGCCGGGGTTGGCTTCCAGGAGCAGACGGATCTCGTGGTTGATCTCGGCGGCCTTGAAGGCGTTGAGGTCGGAATCGACGAGGGTGACGATGAGCGACTGGCCCAGCACGCTGGAGGTGACGGGGCAGTGGGCGTCGGTGGAGGCGCTGCGCGTGGGGCGGACAAGGGGGATCGCCTCGTTCGAGGCGAGCGCGGCCTGAACTTCGTCGGCGCCGAAGAAACGCTTGATGTTGCGGAGCATGACGGAAGGGCCTTCCTGGGACGACGGCGCGGCGGGAAACTGCGCGTCGGGTGAGCAGCAAACACATGCTCGCGGGAGGTTCGTCCGGGTCTGGCCGCGCCGGGCCCGCGGGGCCGGGCGGAGGTGGATTCGCGGACCGGGATCAGAAGGCGTTGGTCGAGGGTCGGCGGAGGGGCTGGGCGCGTCCGAAGCCGGACTTGGAGGGGGCGGGGACCGAAGGCTGCGAAGGAGCCGCGGCGGA
>CALMQD010000030.1 GCA_937871415.1 uncultured Phycisphaerales bacterium
CGCCGCCCGCGCCGAAGGGAAAGTCGACCCGGGCAGGGGCGTGCCCGTGGCGTCGGCGGACCGCGTCCCCGACGCGACGGCGATGGACGCGGCCGGGGCCCCGGCGTTCGAGAGTCGGCCCGAGCAGGTCGAGATGGCCCGCGCGGTCGCGGGTGTGATGGACTCCCGCGCCGCCGGCGCCGGACGCCCAACCTCCGGTGGGGCGACCCGCCTGCTGGTCGAGGCGGGGACCGGCGTCGGCAAGTCGTTCGCCTATCTCGTGCCCTCGATCATCCGCTGCGTGAAGCACCACGAGAAGGTCGTCGTCGCGACCGCGACCATCTCGTTGCAGGAGCAGCTCATGCAGAAGGACATCCCCCTTCTGCTCGAGTCGTTGGGGTCGTGGGATCTCGGCGCATCGGCGGGAGGCGAAGAACTCCAGCCGCTCGTCGCGGTGCTGGCCAAGGGCCGGGGCAACTACGTGTCGATCCGGCGGCTGAAACTGGCGTCCTCACGCCAGACGGCGCTGCTGCCCGACGCGGAGCAGCGCCACAGCCTGCACGTGATCGAGGACTGGGCGTACGAGACGCAGGACGGCAGCCTGTCGACGCTCCCGGCGCTCCCGCGCCCGGAAGTCTGGGACCACGTGCGCTCCGACACCGACAACTGCATGGGACGCAAGTGCCCGCACTACCAGGAGTGCTTCTATCAGAGCGCCCGGCGGGCGATCGAACAGGCCAACCTCATCATCTGCAATCACGCCCTCTTCTTCGCCGACCTGGCGCTGCGGACGCAGGGGGTCACCGGCGCCTCGGCCGCGGGCGGTGCGATCCTGCCCAACTACCACCACGTCGTGTTCGACGAGGCGCACAACCTGGAGGACGCCGCGGCGGGCTACTTCGGGCTGAGCGTTTCCGAACCCCGCGTGCGGCGCCTGCTGCGGACGCTGTACTCGGTCCGCCGGCGCAAGGGGTACCTCGCCGAGCGGGCGTTGTCGATGGCCGACAGCGAGAGCGTGGACCGCGCGATCGCGCTGGTGATCGCGGCGGAGGACGCGTCGCGCCGGTTCTTCGACCAACTGCTGGAGTTCCACCGATCCGGGCGCTCGCCTTCGGGGCGGCTCCGCGCCCGCGACGCCGAGGAGATCGACAACCCGCTGACGAAGGTCATGCGCGACCTGGCGACGCGCCTGCGTCTGCTGCGCGAGAACGTCAAGAGCGAGCCCGACCGGTTCGAACTCGCGAGCCTGGCGCGGCGTGCGCAGGCCATCGGCGACACGTGCGAGGCCTTGCTCGCGCAGTCCCTGCGGCCACCGGGGGACAAGCCGGCCGGCGCTCGCGCCGGCGCGGGCTCCGCCGAGCCGCGGTTCGTTTCGGACGAGGAAGAACGCGGTCAGGACGCCGCGTCGGCGGGCGCGTTCGACGACCCCGAGAGCGAAGAACGCGTCCGCGAAGCCCTCAGCCCGTACGTCTACTACATCGAGGTCGAACGCGACGGCGGAGGATCGGGCGACGGCGCGGAATCCTCCGGACGCT
Organism: uncultured Phycisphaerales bacterium; assembly: GCA_937871415.1. Lineage (GTDB taxonomy): Bacteria > Planctomycetota > Phycisphaerae > Phycisphaerales > UBA1924 > JAHBK01. The sequence continues at coordinate 1,515 of CALMQD010000030.1, forward strand.
TCGGACCTCGCGTCACCCTCGCCTGCTCGCCCGTGGACGTCGCGCCCCTTCTGCGGAGCGCGCTGTTCGATCCCGCGGCGGCCCTGGCCGAGCTCGAAGTCGACGAGGGCGGCGATGTCGAAGAAGTCGGTGCACGCCCGAGCGCGGGACGGGGTGCTGGGTCTTTCTTCCGCCCGTCGATCGTGCTGACATCGGCAACGCTGACGACGCGTACGGCGTCGAAGGACGAGCACCCCGAGCGGGCCGAGGCCGCGTTCGGTCACGTCATGAGCACGCTCGGCCTGCCGAACCCCCCCACCACGCGCACGCTGCAGCTCGGGTCGCCCTTCGATTACGCGCGCCAGGTCGAGCTGTATGTGGATCTGACGATGCCCAGCCCGCGTTCGGGCGCGAGCGCCGGCGGAGGTCGGCCGGGCGGCTCTCCCGCGAGCGCCGATCGAACCTACGCCCGGGCGCTCGCCCAGCGGATCGAGCAGCACGTGACGGCAACCGACGGCGGCGCGTTCGTGCTTTTCACATCGTTCGCGATGCTCGGTGCGACAGCCGCGATCCTGCGCCCGCGGTTCGAGAGTGTTGGCATCGACCTGTTCTGTCAGGGCGCCGACGGCTCGCGCTCGCTGGTGCTCAAGAGGTTCCTGGAATCGCCCCGCGCCGTGCTCTTCGGCGCGGCATCCTTCTGGCAGGGCGTCGACGTGCGGGGCGAGCGGCTGCGGAACGTCATCATCACCCGCCTGCCGTTCGAGCCGCCCGACCGGCCCGTGACACAGGCCCGCCTGGAACGGATCGAGGCCCTCGGCGGCAATCCCTTCGCGCAGGACTCGCTCCCGCGCGCCATCATCCGCTTCAAGCAGGGATTCGGGCGGCTCATCCGCTCCAAGACCGACCGCGGACGGGTCGTCGTTCTCGACCCGCGGATCGCGACGACGTCGTACGGCCGCTCGTTCCTCAACGCGCTCCCGGCGGGCGTCAGCGTGCGGACGATCGAAGACCCGCCCGACGAGTTCGAGTGAGTCAGGGCCCTTCGCGGGGCGGGATGGGAGCGCCGTGGGGGTCGGCCGCGGGCCCTTCGCCCGGTACATCGCACCCCAGCTCCTTCTCCAGGGCCCGCTGCAGGTCCGGGCCGACGAAATGCTCGACGCGGTGCGAAGGTTCGTGCAGGTGGTCGAGCGGGAGGGGCGTGTGGGCGTGCAGGTACGATTCCCAGAGGCGGTGAGAGCGGATGATGGAGCGCGCTCGCTCGCGCCCGCCGTCGGTGAGTTCCATGGTTCCGGCGCCGGTCAGCGTCAACAGACCGGACCGTCGCAACCAGAGAACGGCCCACCGCATGGTCCGATCACCCCCCGCCGCGCGGGCTCGGGCGCCGTCG
>CALMQD010000031.1 GCA_937871415.1 uncultured Phycisphaerales bacterium
CCTCCTCCTGCTCTGCTCCGATCCCCTCACCCCTTCGCTCGACCTTGCCGCCCTCTTGTCGGGCCTGCACCCCCGGGGGGGGGGGAACGCCGGCGTGTTGCGCCTTCAACTCCGCGCCGATCTGCGACCTGACCCCGCCGACTCCGACCCCTTCGACCTCTCGCTCTCACTCCTCAACCCGGAACCCGCGGCTCTGTCCCCCCTCGTCGCCGCCCTCCGCGACCGCCTCCTCCCCCCTTCCGCCCTCGCCGACCCCGGCGCTTGGCGATTCTGGGACGACGCTCAGGCCCCCGCCGAGCCCCCACCCACCGGCTGATCCGCCCTTTCTCTTGCCCGGCAACCCCCAAAACCCGACCTACCATCTTGGCCCGGCGCTCCGGGCCGCTGTTCCGGCAGCCCAACGGGCGCGATCCCCCCCTCCCACGAGCACTCCCCATGGCGATGGAAGAACGTCAGACGCAGATCAAGGAAGGCGCAGGCCTCGACGAAGCGCGGATCAATACCGAGTTCGTCGACCTCCTCAAGAAGTTCTCGACGCCCCTACTGGTCATCGTCGCCATCCTCGCCGGCGGCTTCTGGCTCTACAAGAAGCGCGAAGAATCGCGCGCCAAGGCCATCGACCAGTCCTTCGAGAACCTCGACGCCGCCACCGCCTCGTCCAGCCCCACCTCCCTCATCGCCGTCGCGCGCGAGTCCACCAGCGCCGCCAGCGCCGGCCTCCTGGCCCGGCTCTACGCTGCCGACCTCCACATGCAGTCCTTCCGTTCGGGCGTCCCCATCGGCGCGCAGGTTGGTCCCGACGGCAAACTCATCGGCGAGGGCCTCGCGCTCCTGAGCGACGACGCCCGCCAGAAGGAACTCCAGGAAGCCGAGACCCTTTACAAGGAAGTCGCCGACCTCACCCGCGACAACGCCGACAAGTTCCAGCTCAACCTCAGCGCAATGGCCGGCCTCGCCGCCATCGCCGAAAGCCGCGGCCAGCTCGACCAGGCCCGCGCTCAATACGAGCAGATCAGCGCCAAGGCCAAGGCCGCGGGTCTCGACAAACTCGCCGCAATCATGGACCGCTGGGCCAAGAACGCCGCCGAGTTCAAGGACCCCGCCAGGCTCTATTCCGCCGATCAACTCTCCAGCGCCACCGCCCCGGCCGTCCCCTTCTCTACCGGCCTCCAGAACATCCAACTCCGCGATGCGCAGGGCAACGTGATCGACCCTTCCGCGCTCTCGCCCGCGCCGGCCCCCTCTCCGGCCCCCGCGCCGGCCCCGTCGCCCACACCCGCGCCGGCCCCGGCCCCGTCGAGCACGCCGTAACGCGCTCCCCGCCTCTCTCGCGCGGCCTCCTTCTTCATCTGCCCCCAACCACACCGGCTCACGCCGGTGTTTTTTTCTTCCCTTCACCACCCACCACGCCCCGCCCACATCCTCCGTCGAACTCCGCAGCAATTGAGCCTTCCCCTACCCTTCCCCGTGCCCCCGCGTTTCGACGACCCGAGCCCACGCGACCGCCGCGACAAGCCCTCCAAGTCCGGCGCCGATACCCCGCGCTCCAGCCCCCTCATCGCGCACGGCGGCAAGGTCGACCTTGAAGCGCTCCGCAAGGCGGTCCACTCGCGCGGCGTCACCCCGGCGCTCGCCCAGCCCCCGCACGCCCCCCACGCCGACGACTCCAGCGCCCCCATCGCGCCCTTCCTCACCGACGCGACCGACGCCGTCGCCCCAAACGCCGAAGGGGGGGCGGGCGGCGCGCCCGACGATGATGCGCCCAACCGCGTCGTCTTCATCCCCCAGCGCGACCTGCAGACACGGCTCGACAAGTACCTCGTCAGCCGCATCAGTTTCATGAGCCGCAGCCAACTGCAGCGCCTCATCGACGAGGGCGGCGTGACCGTCAACGCGCGCAAGCCCAAGGCCTCGACAACGCTCCGCGCCGGCGACCGCATCGAAGTCTTCGTCCCACCGCCGCCCGCCACCGACATCGTCGCCCAGGACATCCCGCTCGACGTCCTCTTCGAGGACGAGCACATCATCGTCCTCAACAAGCGCCCCGACATCATCGTCCACCCCGCGCGCTCCGAGCTCTCCGGCACGCTCATCAACGCGCTCGCCTGGCACTTCACGCACGTCTCCTCCGGCGCGCTCTCCAGGGTCGGCAAGGAGTTCGCCCGCCCCGGAGTCGTCCACCGACTCGACCGCGACACCTCCGGCCTCATCGTCTTCGCCAAGAACGATGAAGCCCACTGGCGCCTCGCCCGGCAGTTCGAGACCCGGCGCGTCGACAAGCGCTACCTCGCGCTCGTGCACGGACTCGTCGAGCCCGACGTCGATGTCATCGACCTGCCCCTGGGCCCCCACCCCTCCCGCGAAAAAGGCTACCGCGAGAAGTACGTCGTCCGGCACGACCACCTCGGCAAGCCCTCGCTCACCATCTTCCGCGTCCGCGAGACCTACCCCCACGCGCCCGCCGCGCCCGCCTCGCGCCACGACGGCGCCCGTGACGATCCCGCGCGCGGCTTTTCACTCGTCGAACTCGAACTCAAGACCGGGCGAACCCACCAGATCCGGGTCCACCTCTCCCACCTCGGCTTCCCGATTGTGGGGGACGACATGTACACAGGCGCTCACGATCTCCGCCGCGCCCACCTCGACGCGCGCGTGCGGCCCGGCGCCCCCGACGACACGCTCTTCATCGCGCGCCAGGCCCTCCACGCCACCACCCTCACCTTCGAGCACCCCGTCTCCGGCGAGCGGATGAAGTTCCAGGCGCCGCTCCCGCCCGACATGGCCGCCGCCGTCGCCGCGCTCCGCGCGCTCTGCCCCGGCGCTAGACGCATCGACCCGCCGCCCCCCGGCGCAACGGTCAACCTTGATACGCTCGTACCATCGCCGTAACACCCACGGACGGAGCGCTCACCGTGAACCACCCGCGCATCATCCAGACGAACCGCCCGACGCGCACCCGCGCCCTGCTCGCCCTCGCCGGCCTCTGCGTCGCCGCCGGCGCGCTTCTGTCCGCGCCCGGGTGCAGCAAGGCCCGCTCCTCGGCCGTCGTCCTCCCCGAGGCCCGCTCCATCGAGGACATGGGCGGGCGATTCATCGTCGCGCTCAACGACGCCGACATGAGCGCCGACTCCTTCGTCACCCGCGACCTGGGCGAGCGCGACCCGCGCGTTCACGACTCCATCACCATCGTCTCTCTCCCCATCCAGGAGCCCAGCACGCCCTTCGCGCAGATCAAGGTCTCCAACTCCGCCCTCGGCCCGCCCCGTTGCCTCGATATCGCCCCCGCCGGAGACACGCTCTACGTCGTCGAGTCCCGCGGCCCGGCGCACGAATCCGCCCGCACCCTCGACGATCTGCCCCCCGGCGAGTACCTCGCCGTCATCGACGTCCGAAACCCACTCGAACCGGAGCAGGTCCAGAACGTCTACGTCGGCACCGAGCCCACCAGCGTCAGCGCCAGCCCGCGCGGCGACTTGCTCGCCATCGCCACCCGCACCCCCGGCGAGCAACTCGTGCTCGCCGCGCTCGAGAACGGACGCGTCACCTCCACCCCCGACGGCAAGCCCGCCGTCCTCGCCTGGCCGCTCTACGGCGTCTCCGAGTCCGACGACGCCGCGCCCTCGTCCATCGCCTGGAGCCCCGACGGCGACACCATCGCCGTCACCATCCCCGCGCGCAACCAGGTCGCCTTCTACCGCCTCACGCGCGACGCCGACGGCTCGATCAGCCTCGCCGTCTGGGGCAACCCCGTCAACGTCGGCAAGTACCCCTACGTCGGATCCTTCTCGCGCGACGGCCAGTACTTCCTCGTCTCCTGCACCGGCTGGGGAGAGGACATCCCCGGCTTCTCCGTCGGCGCTGCGCCGGGTTCCATCGACGTCGTCCGCCTCGGCACCATCGCCCGCCAGACCGACCAGGGCCTCGTCACCGAGCGCGAGCACGAGGTCGTCTCCAGCGCGCGCGTCGGCATCGGACCCAAGGCCATGGCCCTGAGCCCCGACGGTCGCACCGTCGTCGCCGCCAACACCGCCGCTTCCCCACAGGCCGCCTCCGCCCCCACCGACGACCACGACACCGCCGCACGCTCCGGCTCCGTCTCGATCCTGGTGTTCGATCCCCCCAGCGGCATGCTCACCACGATCGGCGAGCAGCTCCTGAGCGCCGTCCCCGCCGACGTCTGCTTCGATTCCACCGGACGCATCGTCGGGGTGACGCAGTTCCGGTCCTTCGACCCACGCGCCGTCGACGGCGAACTCGGGCTCTGGAGCATCGTCCGCGGACCGCGCGGCGACGCCGCCGGCCTCAAGTCCCTCGACCGCTTCATCGGCCTGGGCAAGGGCCCCCACGCCACGCTCATCGCGCCGTGACAACCGCGCCCGTCACGGCGCCACCACCGCCTTGTTCAGACGCTTGGCCTCTTCCAGGTCCGACAGCGACACCACCACCAGTTTCCCGGCCATCTCGCGCCCGGACCCCTTGTAACTGAACCGCTTCACGATCGTCTGCCCCGGGCCCAGGTCCGAGATCAGCAGTTGCTGCGTCGGATGACTCGAAGTCGTCGCCTCCAGGCGCAGCGACCGCGCCCGGTCGCTCGTGTTCGTGATCGACGCCACGACGACCATGTCCGGCCCCGTCGTCGTCGGCAGGCGCTGCGCCTTGAGGTCCATCTGGAAGTCCGCCAGGCCGATCTCCAGCGTCGTCGCCTGCTTCAGCAGCGGGTACTCCTTGTCCGCCGTCACCCGCGCCAGAATCTCCAGCTGCTTGAGCCCCTCCAACTGCGCCGAGCCGAACGAGAACGTCACCGGCAGCCGGAACGTCTCCCCCGGCCCGATCGCGAACTCCACGATCCCCGCCGGCGAGATGTTCCAGGCCCCGCGACGCGCCGTCCGCGCGCCCTTGCCCGACGCGTCTCCCTCCTCCGTCTCCCGGATCTGCAACGACCCCGTCACCCGGATCGGCCACGGGTTCGTCAGCACCACGTGGCTCTCGTGCTCGCCGCCGCTCGACTCCACGAACCGCGGCTCGAGTTTCATCCCCGACACGAACTTCGCCACGTACGGATCGATCCCGTCGATGAACACCGGCGTGTCCGTCAGCTCGATGCCGTTGGCCCGCTCCGCCGCCGTGAGCGCGCGCCGGTTCCCGAACAGGTCCACCACCTGCACCTGCTCCCCCAGCGCCGACACGTTCAACAGCGCCGGACGCGTCACCTGCTCCGTCGGCGAACGCGCCCCCGCGCCGCCCTTGCCGCGAATCTCGACCACCGACCCCAGCGCCGGGGGCTGGTCGCGCCACGCCACCAGCATCCCGCGCGTCATGTCCCCCGACGATTCCGCATCGCCCAGGCTCGCCGCCTCCTCGTGCGCCAGGATCAGGCACACCACGTCCGGGTCCGTCGGGTACGTCCCCACCACCCGCCGACCCGCCAGTTCCCGCGCCAGCGTCGTGAACACCGGCCACTCGGGCCGCGGCGTCACCGAACCCGCCCGCTCGTCCGCACGGTCCCACGGCGACATCACCGCCAGTCGCACGTCCCCCGCGACCGCGTCGTCGCGCTCGCGCTCCTTGTCCGCCGCGCGCGGCGCCGGCAGCGTGCTCCACGCTCGGATCACGCGCTTGCCCAGCTCGCGCACCCGGTCATAGTCCGTGAACTTCCCGCGCTCCGGCAGCTCGAACACCAGCGTCAACTCCGGAACCTCTCCCTGCGCATCGGGCGCCAGCCACGACCGGATCACCCCCGGGATCTGGACCGAACCGATCGACGACGGCACGAACAGCGTCACCGCCGAGAGCAACGGCCAGTTCGGACGCCGCGCCGCCGCGCGCCGCCGCGCCGCCGCGAGGTCCTCCCCCCCCGCCCTCCCCACCCCCGCCTCGATCACCTCCGCGGGC